>NZ_JBSGDB010000011.1:0-47979 GCF_053602155.1 Streptomyces sp. NPDC004561 | reverse complement strand
CCAGGCCGATGGTGTCCTGCGGGTTCACCGGGTCGTGGCTGTGGATGTCCTCGTCCAGCAGGTCTCCTTGGCCCTGCCGAGGCGCGACCGCCGGCGGGGCGTGCCGTCGGCGTCGAGCTGGGGCATCTCGCGCGTACGGTCCTCGGAGCCGTCGGGGCCGGCGGCCGAGCGCTCGTCCCGGAAGAAGCCGGGCGGCACCCGGTTCGCCGGGTTCTCACCGCGCACGGGAGGCAGGACGGCCGTCTCGTCGGCCGCGCCCGGGGGCACCGGCGGCAGCACGGCCGTCTCGTCGGCGGAGCCGGCGACCCTGGGGAGGACCGCCGTCTCGTCCACGGCACCGGAAGCCGGCGGCTGCGGCAGCTCCGCCGTCGCCTCCGAGTCGGTCTGGGAGCCGCGCGCGCCCTTGGCGCGCTTGGCGCGGGCGTTCCCGGCGGAGCCGTCGCGCTCCTCGCGCACCGGGCGAAGCACCGCTGTCTCCTCGGTCCCCGGAGACACCACGGGCGTCGGGACCGTCTCGTCGGCACCCGAGGAGCGACGCGGGCGCCCGCCGGTCCCGGCCGCCTCCCGCGACACCACCGGCGTCGGAACCGTCGACGCGTCCGGAGCCGGGCCCGGTGCGGCCGGCAGGGAGCTGCCGGACCGGCGGGCCGCCTCGTCGGCGGCCGTCGCGGCCTCGGTCGCCTGCCGGCGTGCCTCCTCGGCCCGCAGCAACGCCTCCTCGGCCTTGCGCTGCTTCTCCAGGCGCCGCGCGTCCTCCTCGGCGCGCAGCCGGGCCTGCCTGGCCTCTTCCTCGGCACGCAGCCGGGCCTCTTCCTCGGCCTGCTTGCGGCGTCGCTCCTCGTCCGCCTTGCGGCGGGCCTCCTCCTCGGCGCGGGCCTTCTCCTCGGCGAGCAGCCGCTGCCGCTCCTCCTCCGCGCGCCGGGCCGCTTCCTCGGCCCGCAGCCGGGCCTCCTCCGCCTGCCGTTCGGCCTCGCGGCGCTGCGCCTCCTCCAGCTCGCGCCGCTTGCGCTCCTCCTCCTCGGCGCGCAGCTTGGCGAGCTGCTCCTCGCGCTCGCGCTCCAGGCGCTCCTCCTCGGCCTTGCGCGCGGCCTCTTCCTCGGCCTTGCGGCGGGCCTCCTCCTCGGCCCGCTTGCGCGCCTCCTCCTGGGCCTTGATCTCGGCCTCGGACAGCGGCAGCACGGTGTCGAGCCGGTGCCGGATCACGGTGGTGACGGCCTCGGGCTCCTGGCCGGCGTCCACGACCAGGTAGCGGCCCGGGTCGGAGGCGGCCAGCGTGAGGAAACCGGCCCGCACGCGCGCGTGGAACTCCGCCGGCTCCGACTCCAGCCGGTCCGGCGCCTCGGTGAACCGCTCGCGGGCGGCCTCCGGGGAGACGTCCAGCAGAACGGTGAGGTGCGGGACGAGCCCGTTGGTCGCCCAGCGGTTGATGCGGGCGATCTCGGTCGGGGACAGATCCCGGCCGGCGCCCTGGTAGGCGACGGAGGAGTCGATGTAGCGGTCGGAGATCACCACCGCGCCGCGCTCCAGGGCGGGTCGTACGACGGTGTCGACGTGCTCGGCGCGGTCGGCGGCGTACAGCAGCGCCTCCGCGCGGTGGGAGAGTCCCGCCGAGGACACGTCGAGCAGGATCGAGCGCAGCCGCTTGCCCACGGGCGTGGCACCGGGCTCGCGGGTGAGCACGACCTCGTGGCCCTTCTCGCGGATCCACTCGGCGAGAGCCTCGGCCTGGGTGGACTTGCCGGCGCCGTCGCCGCCCTCCAGGGCGATGAAGAACCCGTTGCCCGCCGGTGTCTCGACCGGGTCGTCGCCGCCGAGCAGCGCGTCCCTGAGGTCCTGGCGCAGCGGGATGCCGGAACGGTCGTCGACCTTGGCGAGCACCAGCGCGGCCACGGGCAGCAGCAGGGCGCCGACGAGCATCAGTGTGAACGAGGCGCCGCCGTGCGCGAACACGAACCTGCCGTTCTCCAGCCGATGCCGGCCGATGAGCCCGGCGACCACCGGCGCGATCACCGCGCCGAGCGCTATGAAGACGCGGACCACGGCCTGCAGGTGCTCGGTGTTGCGGGCCCGGCGGTAGTCCTCGGTCTCCTGGTCGAGCAGGGCGTGCCCGGTGTTGGCCGCCACACCCGCGCCGACACCGGCCAGCGTGACGATCAGCAGCACGGTGGTGACGTCCGGGACCAGCCCGCCGGCCAGCAGGGCGATGCCGGTGAAGGCGATCGCGAGGGCGAGCAGCCGGCGCCGTGAGAGGGAGGGCAGCAGCGAGGGCGCCGTACGGATGCCGACGGCGACACCGCCGGTCAGGCCCAGCACCAGCAGGCCGTACAGGACCGGGCCCCCGCCCAGGTCGGTGGCGTGCAGCACGCACACCGAGACGGCGGCGGCGATGGCCCCGGCCACGGCGGCGCAGGCCGGGACGAGCAGCGGGATGGCGCCCGTACGGCCCTTGTCGACGCCGGTACCGGTGCGCGGACGGCGCAGGCCCTCCAGCGGGGACCGCGCGCGGGGGGTGCGCGTGTCGGGCAGTTCGAGGAAGGTCAGCACGGACAGGGAGGCGGCGAACAGGCCGGCCGCCACATACGCCCCGAGGGCCGCGTGGTGCTGGTCGAACCAGACCACGCCGGTGCCGAGCAGGTTGTTGAGCAGGGCGGCGACGACCAGTGCGGCGGCCGCCAGCGGGACCGCCAGGAAGCTGGTGCGCAGCGCGAGGCGGCGCAGGGCGTCCATGTGGTCCGGCAGCGGCCGTACCGTGGCGCCCTCCGGCGGCGGGGCGGGCAGCAGGGCCGGGGCCGCGCTCTCCCGGCACACCGTCCACAGCCGCTCGGCGACGCCGGTGACGAAGGCGGTGACCAGGATCACCGCGAGCGCGTTGTCCGGGGTCCAGTCGATCCACAGGGGCGCGACGATCAGCAGCGCGGCGCGCACGCCGTCGGCACCGACCATGGTCCAGCGGCGGTCGAGCGGGCCCTCCTGGGCGGTGAGCGTCGTCAGCGGTCCGAGGAGGACCGCCCCGAACAGCAGCGCGGCCACTACGCGCGCCGCGAAGACCGTCGCCACTGCGAACGCCACGCCCCGGTAGCCGCCGCCGAAGGCGCCCTGGACGATCGCGGCCTGGAGGGCGAGGACGACCAGGACGAGGAGGGCGAGGGTGTCACCGACACTGCTCACCAGCTGCGCGCTCCAGAGCCGCCTCAGCTCCGGTCGGCGCAACAGGGAGCGGACGGCGCGCTCGCGGGAGTCCGCGACCAGGGCGTCGTCCGGTGGTGTGGTGTGGGCCGTTGGCTGCTCGGCTCGCGTCATGCGTTCAGCCTATCCGCAGCCGCCGACACCACACCCCGCCCGTCCTGGCATGCGCACGCCCCGACACCAAAGTGATGCCGGGGCGTGCGCTCCGCGAAGCCGGGGAGGCGGCCGTACCGCCTGTTCCGGGGGTCAGTCCTCCGTGCCGGAGGACGTCGACTCGGTAGCCGTCGCCTTCTTGGCGGTCGTCTTCTTCGCCGTGGTCTTCTTCGCGGCGGCGGTCGTCGTCTTCTTCGCCGCCGTCTTCTTGGCGGCGGTCTTCTTCGCCGGAGCCGTCTTCTTGGCGACCGCCTTCTTCGCGGTCTTCTTGGCGGGAGCCTTGGCGCGCTTCTCGGCAAGCAGTTCGAAGCCGCGCTCCGGGGTGATCGCCTCGACGCTGTCACCGGAGCGGAGGGTCGCGTTGGTCTCGCCGTCGGTGACGTACGGGCCGAAGCGGCCGTCCTTGACCACGACCGGCTTGCCGGAGACCGGGTCGTCGCCCAGCTCCTTCAGCGGCGGCTTGGCGGCGGCCCGGCCACGCTGCTTCGGCTGGGCGTAGATCGCCTGCGCCTCCTCCAGCGTGATCGTGAAGAGCTGGTCCTCGGTCTGCAGCGAGCGCGAGTCCGTGCCCTTCTTCAGGTACGGGCCGTAGCGGCCGTTCTGCGCGGTGATCTCCACGCCTTCGGCGTCGGTGCCGACGACGCGCGGCAGCGACATCAGCTTCAGCGCGTCCTGGAGCGTCACCGTGTCCAGCGACATGGACTTGAAGAGGGAGGCGGTGCGCGGCTTGACCGCGTTCTTGCCGGTCTTCGGGGTGCCCTCGGGCAGGATCTCCGTCACGTACGGGCCGTAGCGGCCGGCCTTGGCGACGATCGCGTGGCCCGACTCCGGGTCGGTGCCCAGCTCGAAGTCGCCGCTGGGCTTGGCCAGCAGCTCCTCGGCCAGCTCGACGGAGAGCTCGTCCGGCGCCAGGTCGTCCGGGATGTCGGCGCGCTGGTGCTGCTCGGTGTCCTTCTCGCCGCGCTCGATGTAGGGGCCGTAGCGGCCGACACGGAGCACGATCTCGTTGCCCACCGGGAACGACGACACCTCGCGCGCGTCGATCGCGCCCAGGTCGGTCACCAGTTCCTTGAGGCCGCCGAGGTGGTCCCCGTCGCCGTTGCCGGCGTCGGCCGCGCCGCCCGTGCCGGTGCCCTCGCCGAAGTAGAAGCGCTTCAGCCACGGCACGGCCTGCGCCTCGCCGGCGGCGATGCGGTCGAGGTCGTCCTCCATCTTGGCGGTGAAGTCGTAGTCGACGAGCCGCCCGAAGTGCTTCTCCAGGAGGTTCACGACGGCGAAGGACAGGAACGACGGCACCAGGGCCGTGCCCTTCTTGAAGACGTAGCCGCGGTCGAGGATCGTGCCGATGATCGACGCGTACGTCGACGGGCGGCCGATCTCGCGCTCTTCCAGCTCCTTGACCAGGGAGGCCTCGGTGTAGCGGGCCGGGGGCTTGGTGGCGTGGCCGTCGACCGTGATCTGCTCGGCGGACAGCGGGTCGCCCTCGGCGACCTGCGGCAGCCGGCGCTCGCGGTCGTCCAGCTCGGCGTTCGGGTCGTCGGCGCCCTCGACGTAGGCCTTCAGGAAGCCGTGGAAGGTGATCGTCTTGCCGGAGGCGCTGAACTCCACGTCCCGGCCGTCGGCGGCGGCGCCACCGATCCGCACGGTGACGGAGTTGCCGGTCGCGTCCTTCATCTGGGAGGCGACGGTCCGCTTCCAGATCAGCTCGTAGAGCTTGAACTGGTCGCCGCTCAGGCCGGTCTCGGCGGGCGTGCGGAAACGATCACCCGAGGGACGGATCGCCTCGTGCGCCTCCTGCGCGTTCTTGACCTTGGCGGCGTAGGTGCGCGGCTGCGGAGGCAGGTAGTCGGCGCCGTACAGCTGCGTGACCTGGGCGCGGGCGGCCGCGATCGCGGTCTCGCTCAGCGTCGTGGAGTCCGTACGCATGTACGTGATGTAGCCGTTCTCGTACAGCTTCTGCGCGACCTGCATGGTCGCCTTCGCGCCGAAGCCGAGCTTGCGGCTCGCCTCCTGCTGCAGCGTCGTCGTACGGAACGGGGCGTACGGCGAGCGGCGGTGCGGCTTGGACTCGACGGAGCGCACGGAGAACCGGGTGTTCTCCAAGGCGGCGGCGAGGGCGCGGGCGGTCGCCTCGTCGAGGTGGAGGGTGTTCTCGCTCTTGATCCGTCCCAGGGAGTCGAAGTCGCGGCCCTGCGCGACCCGCCTGCCGTCGACGGTCTGCAGACGGGCGACCAGCGACGACGGGTCCGACGGATCCCCCGCGCGGCCGGTCGCGAAGGTGCCCGTCAGGTCCCAGTACTCGGCGGAACGGAACGCGATGCGCTCGCGTTCCCGCTCGACGACGAGACGCGTGGCGACGGACTGGACACGGCCGGCCGACAGCCGGGGCATGACCTTCTTCCACAGCACCGGCGAGACCTCGTAGCCGTAGAGGCGGTCGAGGATGCGGCGGGTCTCCTGGGCGTCGACCAGTTTCTGGTTGAGCTGGCGCGGGTTGGCGACGGCCTCGCGGATCGCGTCCTTGGTGATCTCGTGGAAGACCATCCGCTTGACGGGGATCTTCGGCTTGAGGACCTCCTGGAGGTGCCAGGCGATCGCCTCGCCCTCCCGGTCCTCATCGGTGGCGAGGAAGAGTTCGTCGGAGTCCTTCAGCAGGTCCTTGAGCTTCTTGACCTGCGCCTTCTTGTCGGCGTTGACCACATAGATCGGCTGGAAGTCGTGTTCGACGTCCACACCGAGGCGACGGACCTCGCCGGTGTACTTCTCGGGCACCTCGGCGGCGCCGTTGGGAAGGTCACGGATGTGCCCGACGCTCGCTTCGACTACGTAGCCGGGGCCGAGGTAGCCCTTGATCGTCTTCGCCTTGGCAGGCGACTCGACGATGACGAGTCGGCGGCCGCCCTGTGCGGTCTCGCTGGTCGGGGACAACTTGGCTCTTCTCTCCGGTCGACGCTATGGCCTCCCCAGGCGCTGGTCCCGGGGTCGCGGCGTACTGCTGGCTCGTGTGATGCTGCGGAGTGTGACGGTACATCCCGCCCCCGTGTCAAACGGGAAAAGCCCACAACGGCCACTCGAACGGTAACCCGACTACCGGTATTCCTGCCGCCCGGAGTACCGGGTACCCCCGTCGGCGCATGTCCGGAGCGTGACGCTCCCTTTACTCCCGTGGCACCCTCGCGGGCCTTCGCCGCCGACGTCAGAGGCGGGCGAGGCAGTACACGCCGAGGGCCAGGGCGACGGTCCCGGCCACGCTCGCGAGGGTGGCCGATGCGATCCGGTTCACACCGTGGGCCACCTGCTCACCGCGTCGCAGACGCGTGCCGGTCCAGGCCAGAAGAGCGCCTCCGAACAGGGCGAACACCAATCCCGCGAAGATCGCCGGCCCGCTCTCCATCCCCCGCCACCCCTTCCGCGCCGTCCGGCTCTGCCCAGCGCGGGGAGAGTGGCACGCGCGGGCGACGAACGGGCCACATCGGGGTGAACGAAACGCCGACGGATCATCGAACGCCGCAATCGAACGGCGTGGCTTCCGAGCGCCGCACGTATTTTTCCGGCCGTTTTCCCTTCGCCGTCCCGTACGGCCCTCCGGCGGCGATGACAAGCCGCTGTTCCGGCGGTGATCCGCGCGGATACGGCGGCTCGCGGATCCGGGGTACGACGGCGTCCGCCGCCGCACCCCGACCGCCCGGTTCAGCCCACCGGCTCCAGGAAGCCCTGCTCCACCAGGAGGCGGATCTGCGCGGGCGTCCGGTCGCGGAGCAGCACCGGGTCCTCGCCCATGAGCTGGGCGATGGCGTCCAGGATGCGGCCCGCGCTCAGCGTGCCGTCGCACACGCCCGCGAACCCGGCACCCACCGTGTCCACCTTGGTGGCCCGGCGCATACCGCGGTGCTGGCGCAGCACGACGTGCTCGGGGTCCTCGGCGCCGGGCAGCCCGACCTGCTCCTGCATCACTTCGCCGGCCAGCCTGAAGTGGCTTTCGAGCAGCGCCGCGTCGTCGTGCTCCCGGAGATAGTCGAGGCGCTCGAAGTGCGCCCGGATCGTCTCCCCGAGAGGCTGCTCCACCGGGTGCGGCCACTCCTCCACGGTGATGGAGGGCTCGGCCGCGCCGGTCCTGCGCAGCGTGATCCAGCCGAAGCCGACCGACCTGACCTTGCGCGCCTCGAACTCGTCGAGCCAGGCGTCGTAGCGTGCCTGGTACTCCGCCGGGTCGCCGCGGTGGTCACCGGCGTCCCTCAGCCACAGCTCGGCGTACTGCGTGACGTCCTGCACCTCGCGCTGCACGATCCAGGCGTCGCACCCGCGAGGCACCCATGACCTGAGTCTGTCCTGCCAGTCCTCCCCTGCCACGTGCTGCCAGTTGGCGAGGAACTGCGCGAACCCGCCCTCGTTCAGCCGTTCCCCCGCCTGCTGAACGAGCGAGCGGCACAGATCGTCCCCGCCCATCCCGCCGTCCCGGTAGGTCAGCCGGGCGCCGGGCGAGATGACGAACGGCGGGTTGGAGACGATCAGATCGAACCTCTCGTCGTCGCGGACGGGCGCGAACAGCGAGCCCTCGCGCAGCTCGGCGGCCGGCGCGCCGGAGAGCGCGAGCGTGAGCGCGGTGATGTGCAGCGCGCGCGGGTTGAGGTCGGTCGCCGTCACGCGCGTCGCGTGCCGCGTGGCGTGCAGCGCCTGGATGCCGGAGCCGGTGCCGAGGTCGAGGGCGGAGGCGACCGGGGTGCGCACGGTGATGCCGGCGAGTGTCGTGGAAGCGCCGCCGACGCCCAGGACGACGCCTTCGTCGCGCTGTCCGATGCCTCCCGCTCCGCCGACCGCGCAGCCGAGGTCGGAGACGATGAACCAGTCCTCGCCGTCGGGGCCGCCGTAGGGCCGCACGTCCACGGTCGCGGCCACCTCGTCGCCGCCCACCCGCCTGAGCCACCCGGCCGCCAGGGCCTCCTCGACCGGCAGAACGTCCGCCACGCGCGCGTGGGGCACGGGTTGCTGGAGCAGGAACAGCCGTACGAGGGTCTCCAGCGGCGTGTCGCCGCGGGTCGCCCTGAGGGCGGGCACGGTCTCGCTGCGGGCCAGCGCCGCGTAGGCGGGGGCGCCGAGCAGCTCGAGCAGTCCGTCGGCGGTGAAGGATGCGGCCAGCAGCGCGTCCCGGAGGCGCGCGGCGACGTCGGGCCGCTCGGAAGCGGGCAGAGAGGCGAGTCCGGAGTCAGTCACGCCCCCATTGTGGCCCGCACGCCCCATGGGAGAGGGCCTCAGCACGCCCACCGCGGGGCCGCCGGAAGCCGGCGCCCCGCCCGTGGATGCCGACGGGAGCCCATGACGCGCTCGGTCGTGCTCCGGTCCTGGTCAGCGGCCGAACCGCCGAACCAACCGGCGAGCCGGCGAGCCGGCGAGGGCAGTCACACCCTCGGCCCGCTGCGGGCCCGCCCATGGCGGCCGGCCTCCAGGCCGCCACGAGCCCGCCGACGGAGGCTCGCGATCAGCCCGCCGTCAAACCGCTGTCAAACCGTCGTCAGCCCGCCGCCGACCCCGTCGACGGCGATGCCGACGACGCGATCTTCTTGCAGCTGGCCTGCTGGGCGACGGCGTCCTGGACCTCGCCCTGCTGGAGGTTCTTCAGCGCCTCGGTGCCGCTCTGGTGCTTCTTCTCCAGGTCGGTCATCTGGACGGCGACGTCGTGCAGGCCGGAGGCGAACTTCGCCTGGTCCTTGGTGTTCAGCGCGTCGACCTGCTTCTTCAGGGCCGCGTAGGAGGTCGAGAGGCTGTTGAAGCTCTTCACGACGTCCTGCAGGCGCTTGGCGCCGCCGTCGACCCCGGGAGGCGCGCCGGCGTTGTCGACGGCGGTGGCGATGGCCTTGTAACCGTCGGCCATGTCCTGGAAGGCCTGGGAGTCGGTCTTCTGGAGCGTCTCGGGCTTGGCGGTGTCGGCTGCCGTGGTGCTGATCGCCGCGTTCGCCGCCTTGATCTTGGCGTCCTGGGCGGGCACCGCGTCGCACACCGACTTGGCCCAGGCGACCAGCTTGGGGTCGGGCCCCTTGCTGCCGCCACTGCTGCTGCTGGTGCATCCCGTCAGCGCCACCACCAGTACCGCACCGCCGGACAGTGCGGCAGCGAGCTTCTTGTTCACCGGATTGGTCCCTTCCATGGCTCTCGGGCCCCGGACCCTACACGGCGGACACACACCCTCCCCATGCCGATCACCCCTTACGCACCTTTCGCGGTGATTTACACCGGAAGAGAGAAGGCTCACGGCGTGGGCGTGCCCACACACATGCGGGCGGGCGGGCGGCACGTCAGCACGCGCCGTCCGCCCGCCCGTTGAGCAGGCCCGTTCCGGTGGGCCTACGAAACCACCGCCGCATCCGGTGAGTTGGCGACCCGCTCCGCGCTCTCGTCGTCGCCGACGGCGATTCCACGCCGCTTGGAGATGTACACGGCGGTGACGATCACCAGGAGCGCCAGGATCGCGATCATGATCCGCACGCCGAGGCTCTTGTCGTGGCCGTAGGAGAACTTGATCACCGCGGGCGCGATGAGCAGCGAGACCAGGTTCATGACCTTCAGCAGCGGGTTGATCGCCGGGCCGGCCGTGTCCTTGAAGGGGTCGCCGACCGTGTCGCCGATCACCGTGGCGGCGTGGGCCTCGCTGCCCTTGCCGCCGTGATGGCCGTCCTCCACCAGCTTCTTCGCGTTGTCCCAGGCGCCACCGGAGTTGGCGAGGAACACCGCCATCAGCGTGCCCGCGCCGATCGCGCCGGCGAGGTAGGAGCCGAGCGAGCCGACGCCGAGCGTGAACCCGACGAAGATCGGCGCCATGACGGCGAGCAGACCGGGCGTGGCCAGCTCCCGCAGGGCGTCCTTGGTGCAGATGTCGACGACCTTGCCGTACTCGGGCTTCTCGGTGAAGTCCATGATCCCGGGCTTCTCGCGGAACTGCCGCCGCACCTCGAACACCACCGAACCCGCCGAACGCGACACGGCGTTGATGGCCAGTCCGGAGAAGAGGAAGACGACCGCGGCGCCCGCGATGAGGCCGACGAGGTTGTTGGGCTGCGAGATGTCCAGGGACAGGCTCAGCGGCGCGCCCGGCCCGGTGAGTTTCGCCCCCACGTCCTGCACGTTGGTGGTGATCGCGTCGCGGTACGACCCGAACAGCGCCGACGCGGCGAGCACGGCGGTGGCGATGGCGATGCCCTTGGTGATCGCCTTGGTGGTGTTGCCGACGGCGTCCAGGTTGGTGAGCACCTGCGCGCCCGCGCCCTCGACGTCGCCGGACATCTCGGCAATGCCCTGCGCGTTGTCGGAGACCGGCCCGAAGGTGTCCATGGCGACGATCACGCCGACCGTGGTGAGCAGTCCGGTGCCGGCCAGCGCGACCGCGAACAGCGCCAGCATGATCGACGTGCCGCCGAGCAGGAACGCGCCGTACACGCTGAGCCCGATGAGCAGCGCGGTGTAGACGGCGGACTCCAGGCCGAGCGAGATGCCGGACAGGACGACGGTGGCCGGTCCCGTGAGGGAGGTCTTGCCGATGTCCCGGACCGGGCGCCGGTTGGTCTCGGTGAAGTAGCCGGTCAGCTGCTGGATGACTGCGGCGAGCACGATGCCGATGGCCACGGCGACCAGGGCGAGGATCCGCGGGTCGCCGTCCTTGCCCTTGATCGCCGCGTCCGTCACGCCGTTGAGTGCGGAGTACTTCGAGGGCAGGTAGACGTAGACCGCGACCGCCACCAGCACGAGGGAGATCACCGCGGAGATGAAGAAGCCGCGGTTGATCGCGCTCATACCGCTGCGGTCGGCGCGCCGCGGGGCGACCGCGAAGATGCCGATCATCGCGGTGATCACTCCGATGGCGGGCACGAGCAGCGGGAAGGCGAGTCCGGAGTCACCGAAGGCGACCTTGCCGAGGATCAGCGCGGCCACCAGGGTGACGGCGTACGACTCGAACAGGTCGGCCGCCATGCCGGCGCAGTCGCCGACGTTGTCGCCCACGTTGTCGGCGATGGTCGCGGCATTGCGCGGGTCGTCCTCCGGAATGCCCTTCTCGACCTTGCCGACCAGGTCGGCGCCGACGTCGGCGGCCTTGGTGAAGATGCCGCCGCCCACACGCATGAACATCGCGATCAGGGCGGCGCCGAGGCCGAAGCCCTCCAGCACCTTCGGTGCGTCGGCCGCGTACACCAGCACCACACAGGAGGCGCCCAGCAGGCCGAGCCCCACCGTGAACATGCCGACCACGCCGCCCGTGCGAAATGCGATCTTCATCGCGGTGTGCGAGACGGTGGTGAGATCCTTTTCGGGTTCGCCTTCGGCCGGGGTGGCCTCCCGGGCCGCGGCGGCGACACGCACATTGCTGCGCACGGCCAGCCACATGCCGATATAGCCGGTGGCCGCCGAGAACGCCGCACCGATCAGGAAGAAAGCCGATCGTCCGGCACGCTGATTCCAGTCGTCCGCGGGCAGCAGCATGAGCAGGAAGAAGACCACCACGGCGAATACGCCGAGCGTGCGCAGCTGCCGGGCGAGGTACGCCTTGGCGCCTTCCTGGACCGCCTCGGCGATCTCCTTCATGCTGTCGGTGCCCTCGCCCGCCGCGAGCACCTGGCGCACCAGGATCCCGGCGACCACCAGCGCGGCGACGGCGACCGCCGCGATGACGGCCACCATGACCCGGTTGTCGCCGGTCAGGACCGCGGCCGCGAGGGATGTGGGATGGCCCAACTGATTGGGGGTAGAAAGCCCCGCCATTCGTCCTCCTTGACGCTTGGGCTGAGCTCAAGATGTGGACGGATTCTAGGTACCCCCGAGTGATCTCAACAGGGGACGGTAAACGGAATTGGCCTTCTCGTGCTCTTCAGCAAATGATCGAGGTCATGCCACGGGACCCGAAAGAGGTAATGCCCCAGAAGCATTGACGGCCGCATTGGCTCTTGATCAAATTATCGGGCTATTGATCGTGAATTCCTTCACGAATTCGCGACGGCGCCCGGAAACGCGACAAGGGCCCTGCTCAGCAGGGCCCTTGTGAGCTTGCGCGCCGGCTTCAGAGGAGCGCGACGGCCGGCGGTGTGGTCGGCCAGGTCATGCGGATCAGCCCGCCGTGCTGCCCGGTGGTGACCTCCACGTCGTCGACGAGGCCGCTGATGACCGCGAGGCCCATCTCGTCCTCCTCGACCTCGGCTTCGACGTTCTGTGCGTCCCCGGGCGTGTCGCCGCCCGGTGTCGCGTGCGGGGCCTCGTCGCCGACCTCGATGGAGAACTGTTTCTCCTCCTCGATCAGCGCGACCTTCACAGGCGCCGTGATGCCGACGCTCTGGTGCAGTCCGACGGCGCGGGAGCAGGCCTCGCCCACGGCGAGCCGGACCTCGTCCAGTACGGCCTCGTCCACTCCGGCCCTGCGCGCCACCGCTGCCGCCACCAGTCGGGCGGTCCGGACGTGCTCGGGCAGCGCGCTGAAGCGGAGTTCAACGGTGGCCATGCATCCCCCTCGCGATCACGGGCGTGCGGTCGGGGCGGGGCCGCCGAAAGCCCGCCCCCTCATGAACTTCGATACCCGGATCCGCCCCGGAAGCACCGGTCCGGGCCCGGGTTGCACCCACCGGCGTCCGATCGGGGCACCGGTCGGCGAACCGACCGGTGGCCCGGCGTCGGTCAGTAGCCCCGCAGCGGTCCGATGACAGCGTCAGTCGGTGGCCGCCACCGCTTCCTCGACCGAGGTGTGGATCGGGAACACCTTGGTGAGGCCGGTGATGCGGAAGATCTTGAGAATGCGCTCCTGGTTGCAGACCAGGCGCAGCGAGCCCTCGTGGGCACGCACTCGCTTCAGACCGCCGACCAGCACGCCGAGCCCGGTGGAGTCGAGGAAGTCCACGCCCTCCATGTCGACGACGAGATGGAAATTCCCGTCGTTCACCAGCTCGACCAACTGCTCGCGCAGCTTGGGCGCGGTATATACGTCGATTTCGCCACCGACCTCGACGACCGTACGATCGCCGACGGTACGGGTCGACAGGGACAGGTCCACGGATCCTCCAGCACCTTGCTATCGAGCGGGTCGCCCCTTGGGCACTCGGCTTGCGGCCCCCGGGACGCATCGCCAGCCGCGATGGCATTCAATCACTTACCGGCAGGCGTGCACGACGCCTTGACTCCATTGTCCGTCACGCCAGTGACACACTCGGTGCCGATGGCCAAGAATCACCGATCCGATCGACCCCTGGCGGACCCGGCGTCCAGCCCGGCTCCGGGCACGGTTCTGGACCGGCTCGCCTCCGGGCCGAGCCGGGCTGCGCGCATCACTCATACGGAGCACTTGCCCCCGCGCGAGGGCCGCCATGCCGTCTGGCCTGACCGGATTCGGTCCGAGGTGATCGCCGCGGTCCAAAAGTGCGGCATCGAGCACCCGTGGGCGCACCAGGCGCTGGCCGCCGAGCACGCCCTGGACGGCGACTCGGTGGTCGTCGCCACCGGCACCGCCTCCGGCAAGTCCCTCGCCTATCTCGTGCCCGTGCTCTCCACCCTTCTGGATGGTGCGAAGGCTCCGAACGGCCGAGGCGCCACCGCCCTGTACCTCTCCCCCACCAAGGCGCTCGCGGCGGATCAGTGCCGTTCGGTGAAGGAACTTTCACAACCGCTGGGCACGGCGGTGCGCCCGGCCGTGTACGACGGCGACACCCCGTTCGAGGAACGCGAGTGGATCCGCCAGTACGCCAACTACGTCCTGACCAACCCCGACATGCTGCACCGCGGGATACTGCCCTCCCATCCGCGCTGGTCCTCCTTCCTGAAGTCGCTCAGATACGTCGTCATCGACGAGTGCCACACCTACCGGGGCGTCTTCGGCTCGCACGTCGCCCAGGTGCTGCGCCGACTGCGCCGGCTGTGCGCCCGCTACGGCGCCTCGCCCGTCTTCCTGCTGGCCTCCGCGACCGCCGCCGAGCCCGCGGTCGCGGCCCGCCGGCTGACCGGCCTGCCGGTGGTCGAGGTCGCCGACGACGCCTCCCCGCGCGGGGAGCTGGTCTTCGCCCTCTGGGAGCCCCCGCTCACCGAGCTGCACGGCGAGAAGGGCGCGCCCGTACGGCGTACCGCCACCGCCGAGACCGCCGATCTGCTGACCGACCTGACCGTGCAGGGCGTGCGCTCGGTGGCCTTCGTACGGTCCCGGCGCGGCGCCGAGCTGATCTCGGTGATCGCCCAGGAGAAACTGGCCGAGGTCGATCGCTCCCTGGTCCGGCGTGTCGCGGCCTACCGCGGCGGCTACCTCCCCGAGGAGCGCCGGGCCCTGGAACGCGCCCTGCACTCGGGCGAACTCCTCGGGCTGGCCGCCACGACGGCCCTGGAGCTGGGCGTGGACGTCTCCGGCCTGGACGCGGTGGTGATCGCCGGCTACCCGGGCACGCGCGCCTCCCTGTGGCAGCAGGCGGGCCGCGCGGGCCGCTCCGGCCAGGGCGCCTTGGCCGTCCTCGTGGCCCGCGACGACCCCCTGGACACCTTCCTCGTCCACCACCCCGAGGCCCTGTTCGACCGACCGGTGGAATCGACCGTCCTCGACCCCGACAACCCCTACGTCCTCGCCCCGCACCTGTGCGCCGCCGCCGCGGAGCTTCCGCTGACCGAGGAGGACCTGGACCTCTTCGGCCCTGCCTGTGCGGACGTGCTGCCGCAGCTGGAGGCCGCGAAGCTGCTGCGCCGGCGGACGCGGGCCTGGCACTGGACCCGCCGTGAGCGGGCCGCCGACCTCACCGACATCCGCGGCGCGGGCGGGCGCCCGGTACAGGTCGTGGAGTCCGGCACGGGGCGCCTTCTCGGCACGGTCGACGCCGCCGCCGCGCACTCCACGGTCCACGAGGGCGCGGTGCATCTGCACCAGGGCCGCACCTACCTGGTGCGCACCCTCGACCTGGAGGACTCGGTCGCCCTCGTCGAGCAGGCCGACCCGCCGTACTCGACGGTCGCCCGGGACACCACGGCGATCTCCGTGCTGGAGACGGACACCGAGGTCCCCTGGGGCGCGGGCCGTCTGTGCTACGGCTCCGTCGAGGTCACCAACCAGGTGGTCTCCTTCCTCCGCAGACGCCTCATCACCGGTGAGGTGCTGGGCGAGACGAAACTCGACCTCCCTCCTCGTACGCTGCGCACGCGCGCGGTGTGGTGGACGGTCACCGAGGACCAGCTTGACGAGGCCCGGATCAACCCGGAGATCCTCGGCGGCTCCCTGCACGCCGCCGAGCACGCCTCGATCGGCATGCTGCCCCTGTTCGCCACCTGCGACCGCTGGGACATCGGCGGCGTCTCGGTCCCACTGCACCCGGACACCCTGCTGCCGACGGTCTTCGTGTACGACGGCCACCCCGGCGGTGCGGGCTTCGCCGAGCGCGCCTTCCACACCGCCCGCGCCTGGCTGGCCGCCACCCGGGAGGCCATCGCCTCCTGCGAGTGCGAGGCCGGCTGCCCGTCCTGCATCCAGTCCCCCAAGTGCGGCAACGGCAACGACCCGCTGCACAAGAGGGGCGCGGTACGGCTCCTCACGGTCCTGTTGCGAGGGGCGCCGGACGAGAAGGAGGACCAGGAGAGCGACCTGGTAAGCGGCCCGGAGAGCCGGGGGGAGCCGGCTCCGGGGCGGGTGCCTCGCGGCTGAGCGGGGGCGCCGGCGGACCCGCCGGTCCCGCTCTGGCCCTGACCTCCGCTGCGAACGGGCCCTTCCCCGAGGCCGCGGTCACGTCCGAGGTCTCGCCCTCGATCGCGCACCGCACCAGCCGTACTCCCTGGGCCGCCGCCACCCGCTCCGCCCGGGCGCAGGCCGCCGCACCGCCCTCGGCCCAGTGGTCCGCCGCCGCGAGCGCCGCCAGATCCGCACCGCCGGCCGCCCGGTGCCGGACGACGACCGCCTGCCCGAGCGCGAGCACGGCACCGAACACCACACAGAGCACGGTGATCGCCCCGAGACTCCAGACGGTGGCGGATCCCTGGTCGGAGACGGGCCCTTTGCCAGCGCTGGGCTGAACCCGCGCCCGGCCCCGCTTCACGGTCCCGCCCCAGCGGTCGGAGACGGCCCCCTGGCCGGGCCCCGGCCGACTGCGCGCTCGGCGTCGCTTCACGGCCCGGCCCCACCGGTCGGCGACAGACTCTTGGCCAGAGCCGGGCCGGACCCGCGCCCGACCCCGTATCCCGGGCCGGATGCAGACGGGCCCTTGATCGTGACCGTGCTGATCGTGACCGTGCCGGTCCCCCACCCGGCCCCGCTTCACGGTCCCGCCCATCCAGACGGTGACGTGCCCTCGGACGGCTTCGAGCCGGCTCCACGCCCGATCTCGTTTCACGGCCCCGGCTCCCTCGCTCCTACGGTTTCCTCGGCCAGTGCCACGGCTTCCTCGCGCAGTTCGAACGGCAGGCCGCTCAGCACCGGTGGTCTGGCCACCACCGTCACCCGGACCTGGTCGCCCGCGCGTCCGACGGTCACCCGCGCCCCGCGCGGTGCCGCCTCCCGGGTCACCGCCAGCACCGCGTCGGCAGGGTCCTGCCGGGCGGCGGCCCGGGCGCCCGTGCGGGCCGCGTCCACGCACCGGATCTGCGCCGCCACCACGAGCAGCCCCCAGACCAGCGCCATCGTGAACGCCACCAGCACGCAGAGCACCACGGCCGCCTCCGCGGTCACGAACCCCCGGTCCGTCCCCCGCTCACATCCGCGCACTGAGGGCCTTCTTCACGATGTCCTGCAGTTCCGCCCGGACCTGTCCGCTGGTGACGACCTCGTAGAGCAGCAACGCGAACCCGACGGCCGCGATGATTCCCATCGCGTACTCGGAGGTCACCATTCCGGCATCCCGACGGCTCGCCCGCCGCAGTCCCAGCAGTGCTTCCTTGATCTTCCCGTTCACTTCAACCCCCGTGCGGTACATCTCTGTTCTGTCCTCTCTGTCCTGTCCTCGGTTCCGGTGACTCGTTCTCCGCCGCTCCCGTGTTCCGTGCGCCTCACCTCCCTGCGACCACGCCGCCCGCCAGCCCGATCACCACGGGCACCACGCCGAGCGCGATGAAGGCGGGCAGGAAGCACAGCCCCACCGGTGCGGAGATCAGCACGGCCGCCCGGCGTGCCCGCGCCGTCGCGGTGCGGGACCACTCGGCGCGCGCGTCCTGGGCGAGGCGGGTCACCGGAGCGGCGGCGGGCAGCCCCGACTCGTCCGCCCGCTCCAGCAGCCGTGCCAGGGGGCCGGCGCCGGGCAGCGCGGCCAGCCGCCGCCAGGCGTCCGCCGGTTCACCGCCGAGCCGCGCCTCCGCCGCACCCCGCGCCAGCGCCTGCCCGACGGGGCCGCCGAGGGCCTCCCCCACCGCCTGTGCGGCGATCACCGGGCCGGCGCCGGCCGCGATGCAGGCCGCCAGGAGGTCGGCGGCGAGCGGAAGCTGACGCGCGGCCCCGGCACTGTCGACGGTCTCCGCCCCGCCTGCCGACCGGCGGCTCCGCCACCGCCACAGCACGACACCGGCGCCCAGCCCGAGCAGAGCCCCGGCGACCCCGCCGACCAGTACCCAGACGCCGCCCGCCGCGCCGATCGGCGGCAGCCATCGCCGTAGCGCGTCCGCGGCCTCGAACGACGGCCCTGTGTCCGGTACTTCGAGGGCCAGCAGCTCCGCGATCCGACGCCGCGCCCGGCACCGTCGACGGAGCGCCACCACCCGCAGCACCCCCCAGCCGACGGGCATCACCAAAGCCGCGGCCATCCCCAGCCTGTGCACAACATCCCCGCTCACACCGTCCCGCCTTCCTCCACGACCCGAATCACCTGGCCATGTCTGGCCACGTCGCCAATCACCGCCGCACCATCCGGCAGCGGCCAACCCCACCGACCACCACCCGCTCCACCGGCCCCGGACCGCCCCCGCCCCCACCCGAAGCACGCCTCCCTCCACGGCCCGATCCACTCCGCCACGACGTCCCCACACACCACCGGCCGCCCCCAGCTCCGAAACGCCCCCGCCCCCGTTCACACGGCCTCCGCCCCCCGCACGATCCGGTTCGCCCACCAGGCGCCGGCCGTCTCGAACAGGGCGCCGGTCAGCAGGCAGGCGAGGCCGGCGCCGGTGTGCAGGAGGACCCGGAGGGGGTGGGCGCCCATGGCCGCGCCGAGGAGGAGGCCGAGGGCGGGGAGGGCGGCGAGCAGCACCGCCGTCGCGCGGGCGCCCGCCAGTTGGGCGCGCAGGTCGGCGCGTTGGTCCCGCTCGGCACGCAGAGCCCCGTCCAGCCGGTCCAGGCCGGCCGCGAGTCCCGCGCCCTGGTCGACGGCCACCCGCCAGCACGCGGCCAGCCCGAGCAGGCCCTCGGCGCCCGGCTGCCGGGCCGCCACGGTGAGTGCGCCGGGCACGTCCCCGCCGAAGCGGGCGGCCGCCACCACGGCCGCCTGCGCGTCGCCGAGCCCGCCGGAGTCCCGCGCGGCCCGCAGCAGCGCCTCACCGGGCTGCCGTCCGGCCCGCACCTCCCCGGCGAGGGCCCCGCACAGGGCGATCACCGCATCGGCCCGCCGTTCCCGGTCCCGCCCGGTCTGCCGGGCCTGCCGCACCCGGCGCAGCACGGGCACCCCGGCCGCCCCCGCGACGACCGGAATCACCGAGGCGCCCAGCAGCGCGAGCAGCAGCCCGGCCGCGAGTGCCCACCACTCGGCCCCCCAGCGGCCGCGCAGCCGCCGCAGTTCCGCCCGGAGCCGCTCCCAGGGCGGTGGCCCGGTCGCCACGACTCCGCCGCCGGCGAGCAGCAGCCGCGCCCGCCGCATCCCGTAGTGCCGTCCGCCGAGCAGCCAGGCCAGCGCGCCGAGACAGATCAGCGCGGCCCCCATGGACGTCCCACCGATCACTTCCGTCACCTCTCTCACTCGTCCCCGAACTCACCCGCGGCACCGAGCAGGTGCCGCAACCGCTCCCAGCCGCGCTCCCGCACGAAGGCCCGCTCGCCCCGGCGCAGGGCCGGCACCGTCCGCACCAGGCCCGTGGCGTCCCGCTCCAGCACGTGCACCTCGGCGATCCGGCGCCGCCCGGACCGGTCCCGTACCAGGTGGATCACCACGGAGAGGGCGGCGGCGAGTTGGCTGTGCAGTGCGGCCCGGTCCAGCCCGGCGGCCGTGGCCAGCGCCTCCAGGCGGGCCGGCACATCCCCGGCGGCGTTGGCATGAACGGTGCACGAACCGCCCTCATGGCCCGTGTTCAGCGCGGCGAGCAGATGCACGACCTCGGGCCCGCGCACCTCTCCGACGACGAGCCGGTCGGGCCGCATCCGCAGCGCCTGGCGCACGAGGTCCTCCAGGGTGACCAGGCCGGCGCCCTCCTGGTTGGCGGGCCGGGTCTCCAGCCGGACGACGTGCGGGTGGTCCGGTCTCAGCTCGGCAGAGTCCTCGGCGAGCACGATCCGCTCGCCCGGTCCGACCAGGCCCAGCAGGGCGCTCAGCAGAGTGGTCTTGCCGGTTCCGGTGCCGCCGCTGACGAGGAAGGACAGCCGGGCCGCCAGCAGCGCCCTCAGGATCCGGTCGCCGCCGGGCGGCACCGTGCCGGCCGCGACGAGTTCGTCGAGGGTGAAGGCCCGGGGTCGTACCACCCGCAGCGCCAGGCAGGTGCAGCCGACGGCGACCGGGGGCAGGACCGCGTGCAGCCGGGTGCCGTCGGGCAGCCGCGCGTCCGCCCAGGGCCGGGCGTCGTCCAGCCGGCGTCCGGCCACCGCGGCCAACCGCTGCGCGAGACGTCGTACCGCCGTCGCGTCGGGGAAGGTCACCGCCGTCAGTTCCAGGCCGCCGCCGCGGTCCACCCACACCCGGTCCGGGGCGGACACCAGCACGTCGGTGACGTCGGGGTCGGCGAGCAGCGGTTCCAGGGGGCCGGTGCCCACGAGTTCGGACCTGAGGTGCTCGGCCGCCCCGAGCACCTCGGCGTCGCCGAGCACCCGGCCCTGTTCGCGCAGTGCCTGGGCCACGCGCGCGGGGGTGGGCTCGGCGCCGCTCTCGGCGAGCCAGCGGCGGACGCCGTCGAGCAGGGCCGCACCGTCGGCCCGGTCGAGTCCGGGGAGGCTCATCGGGTGCCTCCCGCCTCGACCAGAGCGCGCTCCCAGAAGTTCAGGCAGAAGCGGGCGAGCGGGCCGCGCGCGCTCGCGCCGGGCGGCTTTCCGCCGCCCTGCGGGCGCAGCAGCCCGGGTTCGACGGGCACCTCCCCGGCCAGTGGCAGGCCGAGCAGCCGGGCCACCTCGTGGTCGTCGAGGCCGGGCGCGTACGGCCCGCGTACCGCCACCCGCAGGTCGCGCACGACCATGCCGACGGCGGAGGCCACCCGTCCGGCGGCCGCGACCGCCCGCAGTTCGGCGGGGACGACGAGGAGGGCCAGGTCGAGCTGGGCGAGGGCTTCGCCGACTCCGTCGTCGAGGCGGCGGGGCAGGTCGACTACGACGGTGCCGCCGCGCCGCCGGGCGGCGGCGAGCACCGCCCGCACGGCCTGGTGCGGAATGGCGACGCAGTCGCCGCGGTCCCAGCTGAGCACCCGGAGGGAGTGCAGTTCGGGCAGCGACTCCTCCAGGGCGCCGCCGCCGACCCGGCCGCGGGAGGCGGCGAAGGCGGGCCAGCGCAGCCCCTCGACGCCCTCGCCGCCGAGGAGTACGTCGAGTCCGCCGCCGAGCGGATCGGCGTCCACGAGCAGGGTGCGCAGTCCCTCGCGCGCGGAGGTGACGGCGAGCGCGCAGGAGAGCGTGGAGGCGCCGGCCCCGCCCCGGCCGCCGATCACGCCGACGGTGAGGGCCGGCCGGCCGACTCCCTCGGCGACGTCGGCGATGCGGTCGACCAGCCACTGCTCGCCGTCGGGGAGCATCAGGACGTGGTCGGCGCCGATCTCGACGGCTCGTCTCCACACCCCCGAGTCGTCCTGGTCGCGGCCGACCAGCACCACTCCGCGCCGACGCGTGGCCCCGCGCACCCGGCGGACGGCGTCGTCCCCGACCAGGACGAGTGGGGCCGATTCCCAGCCGTCGCCGTGGTCCGGCATGCCGTGGTGCACCTCTGGTGTGGCGCCGGCGGCCGCGCACAGGCGCAGCAGGTCGTCCAGGAGCGCGGCGTCCTCGGTGACGATGAGCGGCCGGCCTCCGGTGGCGGGCCGCGGGTCATGGGTGGCGGTTCCGGACACGTGTGTTCCCCCTTCGCTGCGTGTTCCGCGCGGCCTCTGCGGCCACGCGTTTCCTGAACGTGTGAAGAACCGGCAAGCGGTCTCCATATGAACGGCCGATAGGAACCGGCCATACGCGCCCTGGGCAATCGGAACCGGCCATGAACTCGCCGCGGCCGGAGGGCGCTGGAATCACGGTGCAGCGATCTCCGAAATCGTGTGGATCTTGGTCGAAAACCGTGGACAACTCAGGCCCTGTGAATAACTCCGTCACCCATACCGGTGACCCGTGCACTGATCCCTGCGCGACTTCCACAGAGCAGTCCTGCGATTACCTTGAGTAACGAATCATGGGCATGACGAGAGGGCGGCCAAGGGACCAGGCCACCTGCCGCACGACTGCGCGAAAGAGGAGAAGGAGGGCGAAAACCCATCCGGACATGCGACGACCCCCGCCGGGGGGGAGAGCGGGGGTCGTCCCCACGGCCGACTCGGGGGGGGAGGAGCCGGACCGGGTTAGCACGGTCGCGAACGATCCGTGACTTCCATGGTGTACCCGAGAGCCTTCTCAGGCAAACCCACGCGCCCCACCTTACGCCGAATGGTGGGCGCCTATGCTCTGGGACGTGGAAAACCACTCCTTGCCCCGCGCGGCGGCCTTCTTCGACCTGGACAAGACGGTCATTGCGAAGTCCAGCACGCTCACCTTCAGCAAGTCCTTCTACCAAGGCGGGCTGATCAACCGCAGGGCCGCCTTGCGCACCGCATACGCCCAGTTCGTGTTCCTGATCGGCGGCCTGGACCACGACCAGATGGAGCGCATGCGCGCGTATCTGTCGGACCTGTGCCGGGGCTGGAACGTCCAGCAGGTGCGGGAGATCGTCGCCGAGACACTGCACGACCTGATCGATCCGATCATCTACGACGAGGCCGCCTCCCTCATCGAGGAGCACCACACGGCCGGCCGGGACGTGGTGATCGTGTCCACCTCGGGCGCCGAGGTGGTGGAGCCGGTCGGTGAGCTCCTGGGCGCGGACCGGGTGGTGGCCACCCGCATGGTCGTCGGCGAGGACGGCTGCTTCACCGGCGAGGTGGAGTACTACGCCTACGGCCCGACCAAGGCGGAGGCGGTCCGCGAGCTGGCCGCCTCCGAGGGCTACGACCTCGACCGCTGCTACGCCTACAGCGACTCGGCGACCGACCTGCCGATGCTCCAGGCGGTCGGGCGGCCGCACGCCGTGAACCCGGACCGCGCGCTGCGCCGCGAGGCGGTCGCGCGCGGGTGGCCGGTGCTGGAGTTCCGCCGCCCTGTCCGGCTCAAGAAGCGACTGCCCACGCTCTCCGTGCCGCCGCGCCCGGCACTGGTCGCCATGGCGGCCGTCGGAGCGGCGGCCGCGACCGCCGGGCTGGTCTGGTACACCAGCCGGCGCCGGGGCACCGACTGACCGGCGCCCGTTTCACTCCTGTTTGAACATAAAAGTAAAGAAGTGCAGGCAGGGGTTCCGCTTGGTCCCGGCTCGCGGTAGAAAGAAATCAGGCCCGCGAGACCAAAGGACATCCGAGAGGATCACCTACCACTACGCACTTGGCCCACGGACCATGCATGAACATCGGGCACCCACGCGACGTCGACCCGTCGATTACGGGCCAGCCGCACCAGGTCACGGGCAAAGCTCCCGGCCTGATGGGCAACATATCGAGGACGCTTGGTAACCCGGTGAACATGCCAGCGGCGGTACGAGTATTCGTACCGCCGCAACCCTGTCCGGGGGTTCTTCTCAGGCCGCGCCGCGCTGCAGCGCCTCGCACACCGCCGTCGACTCGCGCGCGCCCAGCTCGACCGCCCTGCCGCAGTGGGCGATCCAGGCCGCCATGCCGTCGGGGGTGCCGGAGACGTATCCGTCCAGGGCCGCCAGATAGGAGGCGCGCCCCAGCTCGGCGTGGCCGACCTCGGCCGGGCAGACGGCCTTCGGGTCGAGGCCGCTGCCGATCAGCACGATCCGCTCCGCCGTGCGCGCGACCAGCCCGTTGTACGAGGCGAAGGGGCGCAGGGCGAGCAGCTCGCCGTGCACCACGGCGGCCGTCACGAGGGCCGGCGCGGAGGTGCCCGCGATGATCAGGTCCGCCAGCCCCTCCAGCCGGCCGGAGACCTCCTGGGCGTCCGGCAGCGGCAGCTCGATCAGCGGCTCGTCCACGGCCTCGCCGGCCTGGCGCGGCCTGCCGACCCGGTCGTCGTCGCTCGCCGCGGCCACCAGGTGCAGCCGGGCCAGCACCCTGAGCGGCGACTGGCGCCAGATGGACAGCAGCTGCCCCGCCTCGGCCGTCAGCCGCAGGGCCCCGCCCACCGCACGCGCCTCGTCGTCGGCGCCGAAGTCGGTGCGCCGCCGCACCTCCTCCAGGGCCCAGTCGGCGCCGGAGAGCGCCGCGGAGCCACGAGCGCCGCGCAGGGCCGCCTCGGAGGTGATCGCGTTGCTGCGGCGCCGCATGATCCGGTGCCCGTAGACCCGGTCCACGGCCTTGCGCACGGACTCCACGGACTCGGCCACGCCGGGCAGCGTGCCCAGGGCCGCGAGCGGATCGGCGGTCGCGCCTGTCGTACTCATGAGTACGACCCTACGCACCCGATCGGCAGACCCCACGAAGGAGTGGTCTTCTTCACGTACTCATGGCACGCACAGCTATCGCGTCACTACTCTTGGTGAACATGAAAATTGCTTTCGTCGGGAAGGGCGGCAGCGGCAAGACCACGCTCTCCTCCCTCTTCATCCGCCACCTCGCCGCGGCGGGAGCCGCTGTCGTCGCCATCGACGCGGACATCAACCAGCACCTCGGCCCGGCACTGGGCCTGGACGAGGCCGAGTCGGCCGTGCTGCCCGCGATGGGCGAGCGGCTGCCGCTGATCAAGGACCACCTGCGCGGCGTCAACCCGCGCATCGCCTCCGCCGCGACGATGATCAAGACGACCCCGCCGGGCGAGGGTTCGCGGCTGGTCCGGGTGCGCGAGCCCAACCCGGTCTACGACGCCTGCGCGCGCCCGGTGGAACTCGACGGCGGCGCCGTCCGTTTGATGGTCACCGGCCCCTTCACGGACGCCGACCTGGGGGTCGCCTGCTACCACTCCAAGACGGGAGCGGTGGAGCTGTTCCTGAACCACCTCGTCGACGGCCCCGACGAGTACGTCGTGGTCGACATGACGGCGGGTTCGGACTCCTTCGCCTCCGGCATGTTCACCCGCTTCGACATGACGTTCCTCGTCGCCGAGCCGACCAGGAAGGGGGTCTCCGTCTACCGCCAGTACAAGGAGTACGCCGGCGACTACGGCGTCGCCCTGAAGGTCGTCGGCAACAAGATCCAGGAGCAGGACGACATCGACTTCCTGCGCGCGGAGGTCGGCGACGACCTGCTCGTCACGGTCGGTCGTTCGGACTGGGTGCGGGCCATGGAGAAGGGCCGCCCGCCCCGCTTCGACCTCCTGGAGGAGGCCAACGCCCGCGCCCTGCAGACCCTTCGGGCCACGGCGGACGCCACCTACGAACAGCGCGACTGGCAGCGCTACACCCGGCAGATGGTGCACTTCCACCTGAAGAACGCCGAGGCGTGGGGCAACGAGCGCACCGGGGCCGACCTGGCGGCCCAGGTCGACCCCGCCTTCGTGCTCGGCGAGAGCGTGGCAACCCCCGCCTGACGCCTACTGCTTGTCCGCCGGCGCCCCGGGCACACCCTTGGGCGCCGGGGCCGGGCGAGCGGCGAGGAAGGACGCCCAGCCCTTCCTGGGGGCCTCGCCCACGTTCAGGGTGCGCAGCTTCTCCAGGGTCTGCGGGTCCTGGGCGTCCAGCCAGTCGACCAGCTGATGGAAGGAGACACAGCGCACCTCGGGCTTGTTGCAGACCTCTTTCACCGCGTCCTCGACGGCACGCATGTAGGTGCCGCCGTTCCAGGACTCGAAGTGGTTGCCGATGATCAGCGGTGCGCGGTTGCCGTCGTAGGCCCGGTAGAAGCCCTTGACGAGGCCGTCGCGCATCTGGTCGCCCCAGTAGCCGAACTTGTCGGGGTCACCCTGGGTCTGGGTGCCGGACTGGTTGACCATGAAGTTGTAGTCCATGGTCAACTGCTCGTAGTTGTGCCCCGGGAAGGGCACCAGCTGCATCGACAGATCCCACAGGCCCTCCTTCTTCTTGGGCCAGACCTGGTCGTCGACACCGCTGGAGTCATAGCGGAAGCCCAGCTGGCGGGCCGCCTTCATGAAGTTCTTCTGCCCTTCCAGGCAGGGGGTGCGGGCGCCGATCAGCTCCTTGTCGTAGTCGAAGGGCAGCGAAGACGCGTTCGTCATCCCGGTGTTGGTCTTCCAGGTCTTCACGAACTGCTTGGCCTGGGCGATCTCGCTCTTCCACTCGTCCACCGACCAGGTACCGACCCCGCCGTCGGGCCCGCAGAAGTGGCCGTTGAAGTGGGTGCCGATCTCGTTGCCCTCCAGCCAGGCCAGCCGCGCCTGCTTGGCGGTGTCGGCGATCCCCTGCTGGTCGTTGAAGCCGATGTCGGAACGGCCCGGCGAGTGCTGCGGCGGCTTGTACAGGTCGCGCTTGTCCTCCGGCAGCATGTACACGCCGCTGAGGAAGAACGTCATGTTCGCGTGGTTCTCCTTGGCGACCTTGCGGAAGTGCGAGAAGAGCTTCTGGCTGTCCTCGCCCGAACCGTCCCAGGAGAAGACGACGAACTGCGGCGGCTTCTGACCGGGCTTCAGCCGCTCCGGCCGGGGCAGATGGGGCTGCGCGCCGGTGTACGCGGTGGATCCGTCACCGATCAGCCGGAGCACGCTCTGGGGCGCCGGCGCAGGCGCCCCCTTCTGCGGGCCGGACGCCCCTTCCTTCGAACCGTTGGAGCCGGTCGCACAACCGGCGAGCGACGCGGCGCAGGCCGCGGCGACCATGGTGCCGACGGCGATCCTCTGGGTGGCGGCCATGTTCCGCCCACCTTCTTCCTTCTCTCAGACGAACGCTGACGAGGACTTTCTGTGGCGATCTGCCGGTATGGGACCGGCCAGCCTCGTCAAGATCGCACGGGACCGAGAGGGAATTAGTACGACAAGCCGATCAAATGATTAGTTCATTCGTGAGGGGGATCGACTGATCCATTTGCCCCGAAAAGTTATGCATGGTCTTTACGTGGCATTACCGTTCATTTACAGAGCGTTACTCCATCCCGCCGCCACACCGCTCCGAGGAGACGGGACCATGTCTGCCTGCGCACCCCCTCACGCCCACCGCCCCCAACCGCCGCTCCGGCCCGCCCCCGCGCGCCGCCGCTTCCCGGTCGAGAGCGCCGATCTGTCCGCGTCCGTCGCCGTCTTCCTGATCGCCCTGCCCCTCTCCCTGGGCATCGCCCTCGCCACCGGCGCCCCGCTCCAGGCCGGGCTGGTCGCCGCCGCCGTGGGCGGACTTGTCGCCGGCCGCCTCGGCGGCTGTCCGCTGCAGGTCAGCGGCCCCGCCGCCGGACTCACCGTGGTCACCGCCGACTTGATCCACCGTTACGGCTGGCGGGCGACCTGCGGCATCACCGTCCTCGCCGGTCTCACCCAACTCGGACTCGGCTGCCTGCGGGTGGCGCGCGGCGCGCTCGCGGTCAGCCCGGCGGTGGTGCACGGCATGCTCGCCGGCATCGGCATCACCATCGCCGTCGCCCAGCTGCACATCGTCCTCGGCGGCAGCCCGGACAGCTCCGTCCTCGCCAACCTGCGCGCGCTGCCGGCGCAGTTGGCGCGTCTCCACCCCGCCGCCGTGCTCATGAGCGCACTGACCCTGGCCCTGCTGCTGGCCTGGCCACGTCTGCCGGGCCGGGCCGGCCGGCTGCTGCGCAAGGTCCCGGCCGCCCTCGTCGCCGTCGCCGGGGCGACCGCGACCGCGTCCCTGACCGGTCTCTCCCTCCCCCGGGTCGACCTGCCGTCCTGGCGCAGCCACGCCCTGGCCGGACTGCCCCAGGGCCCGTTGGCGGGCGTCGCGACCGCCGTGCTCACCACGACCCTGGTGTGCAGTGTGCAGTCGCTGCTCGGCGCGGTGGCCGTGGACAAGCTGGTCGCCGCCCGCCCCGGGCCGCAGTCCCGCGTGGGCCGGTCCGACCTCGACCGGGAACTCCTGGGCCAGGGCGCCGCCAACATCGTCTCCGGGGCGCTCGGCGGGCTGCCGGTCGCCGGGGTGGCCGTGCGCAGTACCGCGAATGTGAAATCAGGCGCCGCCAGCCGGAACTCCACGATGCTGCACGGCGTTCTCGTAGTAGTCGCCGCGCTGCTGATGGTCCCGGTCCTGGAGGAGATCCCGCTCGCCTCCCTCGCCGCCCTGGTGATGGCCGTCGGTATCCAGATGGTGTCCCCGCACCACATCCGCACGGTGACACGCCACCGCGAAGTGCTGGTCTACGCCGCGACCACACTCGGCGTGGTGCTCCTCGGCGTCCTGCAGGGCGTGCTCCTCGGAGTCGCCGTCGCGGTCGCCGTCGCCCTCAACCGCCTCGCCCACACCCGTATCACCCATGCGGAGAAGGGAGGAGTCCATCACCTGCACATCCGAGGCCAGCTGACGTTCCTCGCGGTGCCCCGGCTCAGCAGAGCCCTGCATCTCGTACCCCAGGACGCCCATGCCGTCGTGGAGTTGGACGGTTCGTTCATGGACCACGCGGCCTACGAGTCCTTGCAGGACTGGCGCAGCACCCACACCGCGCGGGGCGGTACGGCCGAGCTGTCGGGCCGGCGCGGCGGACTCCGGACCGCCGTGCTCACCAACCCGACCGAGGAGTGCCGGTGCCGGCCCTGGACGCCCTGGCGCGACCACCGGTCCTGCTCCGCCGGAGCCTTCGAAGCCCCGGCGGGCCGCGAACTGGCCCGTGGCATCGGCTCGTTCCAGCGGAACACCGCGCCGCTGGTGCGGGAGGAGCTGGCCCGGCTCGCCCGGGAGGGTCAGCGGCCGACGCAGCTCTTCCTCACCTGTGCCGACTCCCGGCTCGTCACGTCGATGATCACCGCCAGTGGTCCCGGCGATCTGTTCGTCGTCCGCAACGTCGGCAACCTGGTGCCGCCGCCGGGCGAGGAGCACGGTGACGACTCGGTGGCGGCCGCCGTGGAGTACGCCGTGGACGTGCTCGGGGTGCGCTCCATCACGGTGTGCGGGCACTCCGGGTGCGGGGCGGTGCAGGCGCTGCTGAGCGCCGGGCCGGCGAGCGGGAGCACCCCGCTGAAGCGGTGGCTGCGGCACGGTCTGCCGAGTCTCGCGCGGTCGGCCGGCGACCACCGCGCCGGGCCCCGGCTGGCCGGGCGGCCCTCTTCGGACGCGGTGGAGCGGCTGTGTCTGGCCAACGTGGTCCAGCAGCTGGAGCACCTGCGGGCCCACGAACCGGTCGCGCGGGCGCTGGCCAGAGGCGGGCTGGAGCTGCACGGGATGTACTTCCACGTCGGCGAGGCGCAGGCGTATCTGCTCGACGGGAAAGGAGAGGGCACGGTGTTCGAGGAGGTGGGAGCGGAGGAGGTGCACACTCCGGTGTGAGAGTCGGGCCGCCACAACCCGAGACGGATAGGTCTAAACCAATTTTCCCGTCGACCCTTGTCATCGGACCCCCGTGTCTGATGAGCTGTGGCCTGGGACACATCGGACACCCTTCGAAAGGGAGATGTCGTGAGCAACGAGAGCCTGGCCAACCTGCTGAAGGAAGAGCGCAGGTTCGCGCCACCCGCCGACCTGGCCGCACACGCCAATGTCACGGCGGAGGCGTACGAACAGGCCAAGGCTGACAGGCTGGGCTTCTGGGCCGAGCAGGCCCGCCGACTGACCTGGGCCAAGGAGCCGACCGAGACGCTGGACTGGTCGAACCCTCCGTTCGCGAAGTGGTTCAAGGACGGCGAGCTGAACGTCGCGTACAACTGCGTGGACCGGCACGTGGAGGCCGGGCACGGAGACCGCGTCGCCATCCACTTCGAGGGTGAGCCCGGCGACAGCCGCGCCATCACCTACGCGGAGCTGAAGGACGAGGTCTCCCGGGCCGCCAACGCCCTTCTGGAACTGGGTGTCCGCAAGGGCGACCGGGTCGCCATCTACATGCCGATGATCCCGGAGACCGCGATCGCGATGCTGGCCTCGGCCCGGATCGGCGCCGCGCACTCGGTCGTCTTCGGCGGCTTCTCCGCGGACGCCCTCGCGACCCGGATCAAGGACGCGGACGCCAAGGTCGTCATCACGACCGACGGCGGCTACCGGCGCGGCAAGCCGTCCGCGCTGAAGCCGGCCGTGGACGAGGCGATCGCGAAGGTCGACAACGTCGAGCACGTGCTCGTGGTCCGCCGTACCGGGCAGGACGTGGCCTGGACCGACGAGCGGGACGTGTGGTGGCACGACCTGGTCGGCCGGCAGTCCGCCGAGCACACCCCGGAGGCGTTCGAGGCGGAGCACCCGCTGTTCATCCTCTACACCTCGGGTACGACGGGTAAGCCCAAGGGCATCCTGCACACCTCCGGCGGCTACCTCACCCAGACGGCATACACCCACTGGGCGGTCTTCGACCTCAAGCCGGAGAAGGACGTCTTCTGGTGCACGGCCGACGTCGGCTGGGTCACCGGGCACTCATACATCGTGTACGGGCCGCTGGCCAACGGCGCGACGCAGGTCATGTACGAGGGCACGCCGGACACCCCGCACCAGGGCCGGTTCTGGGAGATCGTGCAGAAGTACAAGGTCTCGATCCTCTACACGGCGCCGACCGCGATCCGGACGTTCATGAAGTGGGGCGACGACATCCCCGCCAAGTTCGACCTGAGCAGCCTGCGGGTCCTCGGCTCCGTCGGCGAGCCGATCAACCCCGAGGCGTGGGTCTGGTACCGCAGGACCATCGGCAACGACCGGACCCCGGTCGTGGACACCTGGTGGCAGACCGAGACCGGCGCGATGATGATCTCCCCGCTGCCCGGCGTCACCGAGGCCAAGCCCGGTTCGGCGCAGCGCCCGCTGCCCGGCATCAGCGCGACGGTCGTGGACGACGAGGCGAACGAGGTGCCCAACGGCGGCGGTGGCTACCTGGTGCTGACCGAGCCGTGGCCGTCGATGCTGCGCACCATCTGGGGCGACGACCAGCGGTTCATCGACACCTACTGGTCCCGCTTCGAGGGCAAGTACTTCGCCGGTGACGGGGCGAAGAAGGACGACGACGGCGACATCTGGCTGCTGGGCCGGGTGGACGACGTGATGCTCGTGTCCGGGCACAACATCTCCACCACCGAGGTGGAGTCGGCGCTCGTGTCGCACCCGTCGGTCGCCGAGGCGGCCGTCGTCGGCGCCGCCGACGAGACCACCGGCCAGGCGATCGTCGCCTTCGTGATCCTGCGCGGCGCGGTCACCGAGACCGAGACGCTCGTCGGCGAGCTGCGCGACCACGTCGGCGCCACGCTCGGCCCGATCGCCAAGCCCAAGCGGATCCTGCCGGTGGCGGAGCTGCCGAAGACCCGCTCCGGCAAGATCATGCGCCGGCTGCTGCGCGACGTGGCCGAGAACCGCCAGCTCGGCGACGTCACCACGCTGACCGACTCCGCCGTCATGGACCTGATCCAGGCCAAGCTGCCGGCCGCGTCGAGCGAGGACTGAGCAGGGCAGGACCGAGCAGGGCAGGACTGATCGGAAGCCTGTGGGGCACCCGGCCGCGGACGCGCCGGGTGCCCCTTCGGCGTCTACCGTGAAGATCACCGGTTCCGGTCACCCGTCACTCTGGGTAAAGTAGGTAAAGCGTCACTGACGCGACAAGATCGACAGGTGCGCCGGGAAGTCTGGTCGGCAGGTGAGCCGACCTGTCCACCCACCGGAGGTCCCCGTGACCGCGCCCCGCACCCCGACCACCGCCCGCAAGGCCCTCGGACGCCTGTCCCTGCCCGAGCGGACCTTCGTCGCGGACGCGCTGCGCGCGGAGACCGTCGGCGGTGTGCTGCTCCTCCTGGCCGCCGTCGCCGCGCTGGTCTGGGCGAACGTCCCCGCTCTGAGCCACAGCTACGAGACGGCCGGCCACTTCGAGTTCGGGCCCGCCGCCCTGGGCCTGCACCTCTCCGTCGCCCACTGTGCCGCCGACGGGCTGCTCGCGGTGTTCTTCTTCGTCGCCGGCATCGAGCTGAAACGCGAGCTGGTCGCCGGGGACCTGCGCGACCCGAAGGCGGCGGTGCTGCCCGTGGTGGCCGCGCTGTGCGGAATGGCCGTACCGGCACTCGTCTACACCCTCACCAACCTCACCGCAGGCGGCTCCACACAGGGCTGGGCGGTGCCCACCGCCACCGACATCGCCTTCGCGCTCGCCGTCCTCGCGGTGATCGGCACCTCGCTGCCCAGCGCCCTGCGCGCCTTCCTGCTCACCCTCGCGGTCGTCGACGACCTCTTCGCGATCCTGATCATCGCCGTCTTCTTCACCGAGCGGCTGAACTTCGCCGCGCTCGGCGGCGCGGCGGCCGGGCTCGCGGTCTTCTGGCTGCTGCTGCGCAAGGGGGTGCGCGGCTGGTACGTGTACGTGCCGCTCGCCGTGGTGATCTGGGCGCTGATGTACAACAGCGGCGTGCACGCCACCATCGCCGGTGTGGCCATGGGCCTGATGCTGCGCTGCACCACCCGGGAGGGCGAGGAGCAGTCGCCGGGCGAGCGCATGGAGCATCTGGTGCGGCCCTTGTCGGCCGGGCTCGCCGTACCGCTGTTCGCGCTGTTCAGCGCGGGTGTGGTGGTGTCCGGCGGGGCCCTCGCGGACGTGTTCACCAAGCCGGAGACGCTCGGTGTCGTCCTCGGCCTGGTCGCCGGCAAGGCGCTGGGGATCTTCGGCGGCACCTGGCTGACCGCCCGCTTCACCCGCGCCTCCCTCAGCGAGGACCTCGGCTGGGCCGACGTCTTCGCGGTGGCCTCGCTCGCCGGGATCGGCTTCACGGTCGCGCTGCTCATCGGCGAACTGGCCTTCGCCGGCGACGCCGTCCTCACCGACGAGGTGAAGGCGTCCGTCCTCACCGGATCGCTGATCGCGGCGGTGTGTGCCACGGTGCTGCTGAAGATGCGCAACGCCAAGTACCGCGGGATGTGCGAGGAGGAGGACCGCGACGAGGACCGCGACGGCGTCCCGGACATCTACGAGGAGGACGACCCGGCGTACCACCTGCGCATGGCCGAGATCCTCGAGCGCAAGGCCGCCGAGCACCGGCGCATCGCCGCGGAGCGGGCGGCCGCGGCACGCGACGGGCTTGCGGAAGTACCGGGCGGGGCAGGCGAGGAGGGCGGCCGTCGGGCATGATCTGACGAGACGGTACAAAACAAGACGGCCACGATGAGCGGGCCGGCCGCACAATGACGGCACACTTGCGGCACGAGAGACCTCGTAAGGGAGAACGCGATGAGCGCACCCGACGGCAGCCCGGTCGGCGCCGAACGCAGCATCGGCCAGCTGTTCGCCTCGGCGACGACCGAAATGTCGGCGCTGGTGCACGACGAGATCGCGCTGGCCAAGGCGCAGCTCAAGCAGGACGTGAAGCGCGGCGCGACGAGCGGCGGGGCGTTCTCGATGGCGGGCGCGGTCCTGGTGTTCTCGCTGCCGATGCTCAACTTCGCCCTCGCGTACGGCATCCGGACCTGGAGCGGGTGGAACCTGGCGGTCTGCTTCCTGCTGTCCTTCGCGGCGAACGTGATCGTCGCCGGCGTCCTCGCGCTGATCGGCACGGTGTTCGCGAAGAAGGCCAAGAAGAGCCAGGGCCCGCAGAAGGTGGCCGCGTCCATGAAGCAGACGGCGAACGTCCTGCAGAACGCCAAGCCGCACCCGCGCCCGGAGCTGCCCGAGGACCGCACCCCCGCGGCCATCGAAGCTGTGGCACGCTCGTCGTCATGACGGACCCCGCCGCTCCCTCGGTCGTACGGATCGACCTGCCGCACGGCCGCAAGGTGATCCACCGGGACGTCGCCGCGAACGGCGCCCGCTTCCACATCGCCGAACTCGGTGACGGCCCCCTGGTGCTGCTGCTCCACGGCTTCCCGCAGTTCTGGTGGACCTGGCGGCACCAGCTGGTGGCCCTCGCGGACGCCGGCTACCGGGCGGTGGCCATGGACTTGCGGGGGGTCGGCGGCAGCGACCGCACGCCCCGCGGGTACGACCCCGCCAACCTCGCCCTGGACGTCACCGGTGTGATCCGCTCGCTCGGCGAGCCGGACGCCGCGCTGGTCGGGCACGACCTCGGCGGCTATCTGGCGTGGACGGCGGCGGCGATGCGGCCCAAGCTCGTCCGGCGCCTCGCCGTGGTGTCGATGCCGCACCCGAGGCGCTGGCGCGCGGCCATGCTGCGGGACGCCCGGCAGACGGCCGCCAACTCCTACATCTGGGGATTCCAGCGGCCCTGGATCCCCGAGCGTCAACTCACCGCGGACGGCGGCGAGCTGGTGGGACGTCTGATCCGTGAGTGGTCCGGCCCGCGGCTGCCGGAGGACGAGACGGTGGAGACGTACCAGCGCGCCATGTGCATCCCGTCCACCGCGCACTGCGCGATCGAGCCCTACCGCTGGCTGGTGCGCTCCCTGGCCCGCCCGGACGGCGTGCAGTTCTACCGCCGGATGAAGCGGCCGGTGCGCGTGCCCACGCTGCATCTGCACGGCTCGCTCGACCCGGTGACGCGCACCCGCAGCGCGGCGGGCTCCGGCGAGTACGTCGAAGCGCCGTACCGCTGGCGGCTGTTCGACGGCCTGGGGCACTTCCCGCACGAGGAGGACCCGGTGGCGTTCTCCACCGAACTGGTCAACTGGCTGAAGGACCCCGAGCCCGACCGGTGACCGCTTGGTGACGGTTCGGGTGCGCGGAGTACCCGCTTCCTGAACACTTGTCCCCCGAACGGCCACATGCCTGCCGCATAGGCCAATTGGGCGGCGCTCAAGCGGTTATAGACCTTGGGGCGGGGGCAGACGTCGGGGTATGGGCTGGACGCACGACTACAGTGACGCACCCCGCAACCGCCGCTCGGCCGCTGGGCTGAGCACGCCTCAGCGAGGCACTCCGCAGCTCGCGGAGGCGGACCTCAGGGTGGGGATTCCGCGTATCCTGCGCCGCCGGGCCCGCTGGGTCTCGGTGCGCCTGCGTCACCCGCGCGGCTGAACGCCCGCGCGGCGGGTCACAGCGCGCAGCTGTCCGTACCCACCTGCTCGTTCGCCGTACGCCCCCGCGCGATGTCGGGCCGGATCTCGTCCGCCGTCAGCGCGTAGCCGGTCTCGGCGTCGTCGAGGGACTTGGCGAACACCACGCCGTACACCTTGCCGTCGGGCGTGAGCAGCGGGCCGCCGGAGTTGCCCTGGCGGACGGTCGCGTACAGCGAGTAGACGTCGCGGCGCACGGTGCCGCGGTGGTAGATGTCCGGGCCGTTGGCGGAGATGCGCCCGCGCACGCGCGCGGCGCGCACGTCGTACGAACCGTTCTCGGGGAAGCCCGCGACGATCGCGCCGTCGTCACCGGCCGCGTCGCGGGCGGAGAACCTCAGCGGGGTCGCCCTCAGGTCCGGTACGTCGAGGACGGCGATGTCGCGCTTCCAGTCGTACAGGACGACCTTCGCGTCGTACTTGCGGCCCTCGCCGCCTATCTGCACGGTCGGCGCGTCGACGCCGCCGACGACGTGCGCGTTGGTCATGACGCGGCGGTCGGCGAAGACGAAGCCGCTGCCCTCCAGCACCTTGCCGCAGCTCTGGGCGGTGCCGGTGACCTTGACGATGGAGCGCTGGGCGTGGGTGGCGACCGGGCCGCCGGCGAGGGCCGGGTCGGGCGGCTGGACGTCCTTGATCGGCTCGTTGGCGAAGGGGCTGAAGACCTGCGGGAAGCCGTTCTGCGCGAGAACGGAGGAGAAGTCCGCGAACCAGGTGTCGGCCTGCGCGGGCAGCGCCCGGGAGACACCGAGCAGCACCTTGGAGCCGCGGACCTCCTTGCCGAGGGTCGGCAGGGTGGTGCCCGCGAGGGCGGACCCGATCAGCCAGGCGACCAGGAGCATCGCGACGACGTTGACCAGCGCGCCGCCGGTGGCGTCCAGGGCGCGGGCCGGGGACCAGGTGATGTACCGGCGCAGCTTGTTGCCCAGGTGGGTGGTCAGCGCCTGGCCGACGGAGGCGCAGACGATGACGACGACCACGGCCACGACGGCGGCGGTGGTGCTCACGTCCGCGTTGCCGGTCACGGCGTCCCAGACGACGGGCAGCGTGTACACGGCGACGAGGCCGCCGCCCAGGAACCCGATCACCGACAGGATGCCGACGACGAAGCCCTGGCGGTAGCCGACGACCGCGAACCACACGGCCGCGACCAGCAACAGGATGTCCAGCACGTTCACTGCTTCAGGCCTCGCCTACTCACTCCGGTCCCCGCGGGCCGGACGGGGTCCGGCCCGCCACGCGGTGGCTGTGGGACACCGCGTCCCCCGGGACGACACAGCAACGGGGATCACCCTGTCATGAGCGCCAGTCGAGCGGGACCTGCTTGTCCCGGTCCCAGGGGCGCTCCCAGCCCGCGAAGTGCAGCAGCCGGTCGATCACACCGGCCGTGAAACCCCAGACCAGGGCCGATTCGACCAGGAATGCCGGGCCTCGGTGCCCACTGGGGTGGACGGTGGTGGCGCGGTTGGCGGGGTCCGTGAGATCCGCCACGGGGACCGTGAACACCCGTGCGGTCTCGTTCGGATCGACGACGCCGACCGGGCTGGGCTCGCGCCACCAGCCGAGCACGGGTGTCACGACGAACCCGCTGACGGGGATGTACAGCCGGGGCAGCACGCCGAAGAGCTGCACACCCGACGGGTCGAGGCCGGTCTCCTCCTCGGCCTCGCGCAGCGCGGCCCGCAGCGGACCGTCACCCTTCGGATCGCCGTCCTCGGGGTCGAGCGCGCCGCCGGGGAACGACGGCTGACCGGCGTGCGAGCGCAGCGAGCCGGCGCGCTCCATGAGCAGCAGCTCGGGGCCGCGCTCGCCCTCGCCGAACAGGATCAGCACGGCCGACTGCCGGCCCGAGCCGTTCTCCGGCGGCAGGAAGCGGCTGAGCTGGAGCGGCTGGATCGTCTCCACCGCGCTCACCACCGGGTCCAGCCAGTCCGGCAGGCCCTCCCTGCTGGGCGTCACCGGACCGCCCTGCGTTTCGCTGGCCCTCGTCATCGCCACCCCCCGTCGCTCTTCCTGTCCAACGCCCGAGGGCACCGAGATCGTTCCGTCACGCGGCCCCCAGTGGCGGCGCCGGCCTGCCGCCCGCGTCCAGGTAGGCCTGCGGGGGCTTGAGCCGCTGGCCGGGGAAGCCGCCCTTCTCGTACTTGAGGAGCTTCTTCGCCTTCTCCGGGTCGGTCTCGCCCTCGCCGTAGGCCGGGCAGAGCGGGGCGATGGGGCAGGCGCCGCAGGCGGGCTTGCGGGCGTGGCAGATGCGCCGGCCGTGCCAGATCACATGGTGGGACAGGTCGGTCCACTCGCTCTTCGGGAACAGCGCGCCGACGGCCGCCTCGATCTTGTCCGGGTCGGTCTCGTCGGTCCACTGCCAGCGCCGCACCAGCCGCTGGAAGTGTGTGTCCACGGTGATCCCGGGCCGCCCGAAGGCGTTGCCGAGCACGACGAAGGCGGTCTTGCGGCCGACGCCTGGCAGCTTGACCAGGTCCTCCAGTTTTCCGGGGACCTCGCCGCCGAAGTCCTCGGTGAGCGCCTTGGAGAGCCCTATGACCGACCTGGTCTTGGCGCGGAAGAACCCGCAGGGGCGCAGGATCTCCTCGACCTCCTCCGGGTTGGCCGCGGCCATGTCCTCGGGGGTGGGGTACTTGGCGAAGAGCGCGGGAGTCGTCTGGTTGACGCGCAGGTCGGTGGTCTGGGCCGACAGCACGGTGGCGACCAGCAGCTGGAAGGGGTTCTCGAAGTCCAGCTCGGGGTGGGCGTACGGGTACACCTCGCCGAGCTCCCGGTTGATCCGGCGGGCGCGGCGGACCAGGGCGGTGCGGGACTCCCGCGCCGGGGGCTTCACGGCGACCTTCTTGGTGGCGGCGGCCTTCTTCACGGCGACGGCCTTGCCGGTGGCCACGGCCTCCTTGGCGGGGGCCGCCTTCTTGGCGGCGGCTCTCCCGGCGGGGGCGGCCTTCTTGGCCGTGATGGCCTTCTTGGCCGTGATGGCCTTCTTGGCCGTGGTGGCCTTCTTCACCGGCGCGGCCTTCCCGGCAGGGGCGGCCGCGGCCTTTTCAGCCGCTTTTCCGGTTTTCCTATGGTCACTCGGGCCTTGTTCGCCCACAGCGGAATCACGACGTACAACCACCCGCGCAGCCCCCTTGTCCTGTGCTCTCACCGGGGATTTGGACACCCGGCCAGCCTAAAGCCCGGCTCCCTCGTCCGCCCCGGACCCGGAAGATCGGCCCCCGATTGGACCCCTGACGCTTACCCCGGGACACCTGTGCGGCATCCTTGTGACAGATCACACTGTTTGGACCGTCCGGCAAAATGGGGAACACGGTCCCCTGGCACACGGGGGAGCAAGATCCCCTGAGCAGGTCGACAAGGGAGAGAACTCGTGGACGACGTTCTGCGGCGCAACCCGCTCTTCGCGGCGCTCGACGACGAGCAGGCCGCGGAGCTCCGCGCCTCCATGAGTGAGGTGACCCTCGCGCGCGGTGACTCACTCTTCCATGAGGGAGACCCCGGAGACCGGCTGTACGTCGTCACCGAGGGCAAGGTCAAGCTGCACCGCACCTCCCCCGACGGCCGCGAGAACATGCTCGCCGTCGTCGGCCCCGGCGAGCTGATCGGCGAGCTGTCGCTGTTCGACCCGGGCCCGCGCACCGCGACCGCGAGCGCGCTGACCGAGGTCAAGATGCTGGGTCTGGGCCACGGCGACCTCCAGCCCTGGCTGAACGTCCGCCCCGAGGTGGCCGGCGCCCTGCTGCGCGCCGTCGCCCGCCGGCTGCGCAAGACCAACGACGCCATGTCCGACCTGGTCTTCTCCGACGTGCCCGGCCGCGTGGCGCGCGCCCTGCTGGACCTCTCCCGCCGCTTCGGCGTGCAGTCCGAGGAGGGCATCCACGTCGTCCACGACCTCACCCAGGAGGAGCTGGCCCAGCTGGTCGGCGCCTCCCGCGAGACCGTGAACAAGGCGCTGGCGGACTTCGCCCAGCGCGGCTGGCTCCGCCTGGAGGCGCGGGCCGTGATCCTGCTCGACGTCGAGAGGCTCGCCAAGCGCTCGCGCTGAGCCGGCCGGGGGCCGCGGGCCCCCGGATCTCCGCTTCGGTCCGCACGGCCTGTTCCCGAGCGCCGCACGGGCCGAAGTCGGCACAGTTGCCCCATGCCTGAAACGATCCGGCCCACAGGGCTCGACGCCCTGGGCTTCATCGAGCGCGAGGGCTCCCTCGCGCGCGTGCCCGAGCCGTTCCGCCCGGTCGTGGCCGCCGCCCGTGACCGGGTGCTGGACGTCTTCGGGACGCGACTGCACAGCGGGTACCTCTACGGGTCGATCCCGCGCGGCACCGCGCGCGTGGGGCGCAGCGACCTGGACCTGGTCGTGGCGCTGCGGGCGGAACCGGCCGACGCGGACCGGGAGGCCGTACGGGCCCTCGGTGAGGCCGTGGACAAGGAGTTCCCGCAGATCGACGGCGTCGGCACGCTGCTGTACGGCCGGGATCGGCTGCTGAGCGACCTGGAGCGCTACGACCTGGGCTGGTTCGTCGCCTGTCTGTGCACCCCGCTGCTCGGCGACGACCTGGCCGAGTACCTGCCCCGCTACCGCCCCGACTCCCTGCTCGCCCGCGAGACCAACGGCGACCTCGCGCGACGGCTGCCCCGCTGGCGGGAGCGGATCGAGACGGCGCAGGACAGCGAGGAGGCCCGGCGGCCGCTGGTGCGCTTCATGTCCCGGCACCTGGTCCGCACCGGCTTCACGCTCGTCATGACCCGCTGGAACGGCTGGACGAGCGATCTGCGGGAGATGGCCGAGGTGTTCGGCGCGTACTACCCCGAGCGGGCCGCACAGATGCGTACGGCGGCGCGGTACGGCCGGGAGCCCGTCGGCGACCCCGAGGTGCTGCGGTCCTGCGTGGACGACCTCGGGCCCTGGCTCGCGGACGAGTACGCGCGCGTGCACGGCGTGAAGACGCCCCGCCCGGAGGACTAGCAGCCGGGGACTAGATCAGCCCGTGCTCGCTCAGGTAGTCCATCTGGGCCCGCACCGACAGTTCCGCCGCCGGCCACAGCGAGCGGTCCACGTCCGCGTACACGTGCGCGACGACCTGGGCCGCGGTGCGGTAGCCGTCCTCGACCGCCGTCTCCACCTGGGCGAGCCGGTGGGCGCGGTGGGCCAGGTAGAACTCCACGGCGCCCTGGGCGTCCTCCAGGACCGGCCCGTGGCCCGGCAGGACGGTGTGCACGCCGTCGTCCACCGTCAGGGACCGCAGGCGGCGCAGGGAGTCCAGATAGTCGCCCAGGCGCCCGTCGGGGTGCGCCACGACCGTCGTACCGCGCCCGAGGATGGTGTCGCCGGTGAGCACCGCCCGGTCGGCCGGGAGATGGAAGCACAGCGAGTCCGCGGTGTGGCCGGGAGTCGGCACGACCCTCAGCTCCAGACCGCCGGCGACGACCACGTCCCCCGCGGCCAGGCCCTCGTCGCCGAGGCGGAGCGCCGGGTCGAGGGCGCGCACGCGCGTGCCGGTCAGCTCGGCGAACCGGCCCGCGCCCTCGGCGTGGTCGGGGTGGCCGTGGGTGAGCAGGGTCAGGGCTATCCGCTTGCCGGCCTTCTCGGCCGTGTCCATGACCGTCCGCAGGTGGCCGTCGTCCAGCGGGCCCGGGTCGATCACCACGGCCACGTCGGAGTCGGGCTCGGCGACGATCCAGGTGTTGGTGCCGTCCAGGGTCATCGCGGAGGCGTTGGGCGCGAGGACGTTGACGGCCCGTTCGGTGGCGGGGCCCGAGAGGACCGCGCCCCTGGGCTGGCCCGGCAGGGCGCTTGCGTCGGTCATGCGGGGCCTCCACCGGTGCTCGTCGGGGCCGTCGGGACGTGCTTCGTGAACTCCTCGTGCCCGGGCCAGGACAGGACAATCTCCCCGTTCACCAGGCGGGCCGTCGCCATCACCGGTGTCATGTCGCGCGCGGGGGCGGCCGCGAGGGCCTCGGCGGCGGTGCCGTACGGGTCCAGCTGGCGCAGGGTGGCGATGGTGGGCGGCATCATCAGCAGCTCGCCCCGGTCGTACCCGGCGGCGGCCTCCTCGGGGCGGATCCACACCGTGCGGTCGGCCTCCGTGGAGGCGTTCCGGGTGCGCTGCCCGGCGGGGAGGGCGGCCACGAAGAACCAGGTGTCGTAGCGCCGGGACTCGAACTCGGGGGTGATCCAGCGGGTCCACGCGCCCATCAGGTCCGAGCGCAGCACCAGCCCGCGCCGCTGCAGGAACTCGGCGAAGGAGAGTTCGCGCGCGACCAGGGCGGCGCGGTCCGCCTCCCAGTCCTCGCCGGTGGTGTCGCCGACGACGGTGTCCGGGTCCGGCCCGGCGAGCAGGACGCCCGCCTCCTCGTACGTCTCGCGTACGGCCGCGCAGACGACGGCCTGGGCGCCGGCCTCGTCGACGCCGAGCCGCTCGGCCCACCACGCGCGCGTGGGGCCCGCCCAGCGGATCCGGCGGTCGTCGTCACGCGGGTCGACCCCGCCCCCGGGGTACGCGTACGCGCCTCCGGCGAAGGCCATGGAGGCGCGTCTGCGCAGCATGTGGACGACGGGTCCGGCCGCGGTGTCCTTCAGGAGGAGCACTGTGGCCGCGCGCCTGGGGGACACCGGGGTGAGGGCCCCGTCCGCGAGCGCGCGGATGCGGTCCGGCCACTCCGGGGGGTACCACTGACCGTTCGCCATGGCCGGAGGCTATCCCGTGTAGGGCGAATGTTCGAGAGGTACCCGAGGTCAGAGGGCCGGCGCCGGCTACGGCAGCAGCTCGACCTGGATCTCGACCTCGACCGGCGCGTCCAGCGGCAGCACCGCGACGCCGACCGCGCTGCGGGCGTGCACGCCCTTGTCGCCGAGGACCTCGCCGAGCAGCTCGCTGGCGCCGTTGACGACACCGGGCTGGCCGGTGAAGTCCGACGCCGAGGCGACGAAACCGACGACCTTCACCACGCGCGCGATGCGGTCCAGGTCGCCGGCGACGGACTTCACGGCGGCCAGCGCGTTCAGCGCACAGGTACGGGCCAGGTCCTTGGCCTCCTCCGCCGTGACCTCGGCGCCCACCTTGCCGGTGACCGGCAGCTTGCCCTCGACCATGGGCAGCTGGCCGGCGGTGTAGACGTACACACCGGACTGCACGGCCGGCTGGTAGGCGGCCAGCGGCGGTACGACCTCGGGCAGGGTCAGGCCGAGTCCGGCCAGCTTCTCCTCGACCGCGCTCATGCCTGCTTCTCCCGCTTCAGGTAGGCGACGAGCTGCTCGGGGTTGTTCGGCCCGGGCACGACCTGGACGAGCTCCCAGCCGTCCTCGCCCCAGGTGTCCAGAATCTGCTTCGTGGCATGGACGAGCAGTGGCACGGTTGCGTATTCCCACTTGGTCATGGAGCCGACTGTAGCCGCTGCGACCGGCGCGACCGGCGGTGCCGTTGTCCACAGGATGTGTGCGGACGTGTGACCGACTACGCCCCCCGTTATCCACAGCCTCCCGCGTGACCGTCGGCCGGACTGGTTAGTCTCGAAGACGTGAGCAGGCTCCAGGTCGTCAGCGGCAAGGGCGGGACCGGAAAGACGACGGTCGCCGCCGCCCTCGCGCTGGCCCTCGCGACCGAGGGGAAGCGGACGCTTCTCGTGGAGGTCGAGGGCCGGCAAGGTATCGCACAGCTCTTCGAAACGGAGGCGTTGCCGTACGAGGAGCGAAAAATCGCGGTCGCGCCGGGCGGCGGGGAGGTGTTCGCCCTCGCCATAGACCCCGAACTGGCCCTTCTGGACTATCTCCAGATGTTCTACAAGCTGGGCGGGGCGGGCAGAGCCCTGAAGAAGCTCGGCGCCATCGACTTCGCCACCACCATCGCGCCGGGCATCAGGGACGTCCTGCTGACCGGCAAGGCGTGCGAGGCAGTGCGCCGCAAGGAGCGGAGCGGCCGGTTCACGTACGACTACGTCGTCATGGACGCCCCGCCGACCGGCCGCATCACCCGCTTCCTGAACGTGAACGACGAGGTGGCGGGTCTGGCCAAGATCGGCCCGATACACAATCAGGCGCAGGCCGTGATGCGGGTGCTGAAGTCGCCGGAGACGGCGGTGCACCTGGTGGCGCTGCTGGAGGAGATGCCCGTCCAGGAGACCGCCGACGGCATCGCCGAACTGCGCGCGGCGAAGCTGCCGGTGGGCCGGGTCATCGTGAACATGGTGCGGCCCGAGGTGTTGGACGCGGACGACCTGGAACTCGTACGGAGCGTGGAGCACTCCTCGGTCGCGCGGGCCCTGTCGGCCGCCGGGCTGGGCGGGGCGCGGCGCGGTGGGAACGCCGAGAAGCTGGTGGACCCGCTGCTGGCGCAGGCCGCGGAGTACGCCGAGCGGTACGCGCTGGAGCAGGAGCAGCGCGGGGTCCTCGGCGAGCTGGGCCTGCCGCTGAACGAACTGCCGCTGCTCGCCGAGGGCATGGACCTGGCGGGCCTGTACGAACTCGCCACCGAGCTGCGGAAGCAGGGGTTGTCATGAGTCCGGACCCGGCCGAGGCACAGGAGACCGCCCGTCGCCTCTCCCCCGTGCGCGTCCTCGACGTCGACCCGCTGCTGGACGACCCGAAGACCCGCATCGTGGTCTGCTGCGGCTCGGGCGGGGTCGGCAAGACGACGACCGCGGCCGCCCTGGGCCTCAGGGCGGCCGAGCGGGGCCGCAAGGTGGTCGTCCTCACCATCGACCCGGCCAGGCGGCTGGCCCAGTCGATGGGCATCGACTCCCTCGACAACGTGCCGCGCCGGGTGAAGGGCACCGAGGGCGACGGCGAACTGCACGCCATGATGCTCGACATGAAGCGCACCTTCGACGAGGTCGTGGAGGCGCACGCGGACCCGGAGCGGGCGGCCACGATCCTGGCGAACCCCTTCTACCAGTCGCTCTCGGCGGGCTTCGCGGGCACGCAGGAGTACATGGCGATGGAGAAGCTGGGGCAGCTGCGGGCGAAGGACGAGTGGGACCTGATCGTGGTCGACACCCCGCCGTCCCGTTCGGCGCTGGACTTCCTGGACGCGCCCAAGCGGCTCGGCTCCTTCCTGGACGGCCGGCTGATCCGTCTGCTCACCGCGCCCGCCAAACTGGGCGGCCGGGCGGGGATGGCCTTCCTCAACGTCGGCATGTCGATGATGACCGGGACGCTGGGCAAGCTGCTGGGCGGTCAGCTGCTGAAGGACGTCCAGACGTTCGTGGCCGCGATGGACACCACCTTCGGCGGGTTCCGCACGCGCGCGGACGCCACGTACAAGCTGCTCCAGGCGCCCGGCACGGCCTTCCTGGTGGTGGCGGCCCCGGAGCGGGACGCGCTGCGCGAGGCCGCGTACTTCGTGGAGCGGCTGGCCGCGGAGGACATGCCGCTGGTGGGTCTGGTGCTGAACCGGGTCCACGCCAGCGGTGCCGGCCGGCTGTCCGCCGAGCGGGCGCTCGCCGCCGCGGAAAATCTTGAGGACCCCCGCATTGTGGATCAGGGGGACGGGAAAGCTGGACTTCGTAACTCTCCCGAAACGTACGGCAGTTCACAACCTCCCGCATCCGAAGCCGCAACCGGTACCACCGCTTCCGAAGAAGGCTCCCCCGCCGACGCGGAACGCTCCGTCGACCAGCTCGCCGCGGGCCTGTTGCGGTTGCACGCCGAACGCATGCATCTGCTGGCGCGCGAGCAGCGCACGCGTGACCGCTTCACCGCCCGTCACCCCGAGGTGGCGGTGGTCGACGTACCCGCACTCCCCGGCGACGTGCACGACCTCACGGGCCTGCGCGACATCGGGGACCGGCTCGCCGCGGGCGCGGAGGACCGGACCCAGCCGTCGTAGACCGTGCGGCGCACCGAGCCTTCGTGGCGGGCGCGACGGACCGGGACGTCGTCCGGCAGGCACGGTCGACCGTGGTGTCGCGGCTGCCGTGGCCTGCCTGATCGGAACCTGACCCAAGTGGGCGAGCGAGCGACCCGGACGACCGCCGGCCGAACTCGCGGGCACACCGGGCCGTCGACGCGGGCGCACCCCTCAGAACGCCGGCCGACCCCGTTCCGCACCCGAGAGACACTTCCCTCGGTTCATCCCGCCCTGTGTGGACCGACGGCACCTGGCCGGCCGTTGCTTCCCGTGGCTCACGCCCGGCCGGATGGTCCTTCGGTCTATGCCGGAGGGGGATGCCCTCAGCTCACCGCCGCGTAGTTCTCGTACACCTCGTCGCTGTCGAGGGGCACGATCCCGACTCCACGCTCGTACTCCAGGCGGGCGGTTTCCAGCAGCCTGCGCCAGGAGGTCACGGTGGGCCGCCGGCGCAGCAGCGCACGGCGCTCCCGCTCTGTCATGCCTCCCCACACGCCGAATTCGACGCGGTTGTCCAGCGCGTCCGCCAGGCACTCGGTGCGTACCGGACATCCGGTGCACACCGCCTTGGCCCTGTTCTGCGCTGCTCCTTGAACGAACAGTTCATCCGGATCGGTAGTGCGGCAGGCAGCCTGCGCACTCCAGTCGGTTACCCAGCCCATACCGGCGCCGTCCTCTCCCGAATCGAGGCTCCCCCACGGCGGCAGCGGCATATTCACCGCCGCCAGTTGAGGACGTTACGGAAGGTGGGGACAGCGCAACACCCCCTTCGGGCCCAATCTTGAATGGCCCGAACGGACTATGGGTAAGCGGCAGATCACCCGCGGGAGTGAGCTGGTGATATACGTGACTATCCCGGCAAAACAGGACAGCTGCGGTGCGCCACACCGGGCGCCAGGTGACACACGAGGCGGATTCGGACACGCCCCCACCACAAAGTCGGGGTACTTCCGGAACGATTCGGGGTAGCCGGACGTATTGATACGTGACCGCATCGCTGTGACAGTTGAGAGCAGCTTAGGCCAAGGCCTGCGCGCGTGTCCGGGAAATGGAAACGTCGGCAGGCCAGGTCGCGCTGCAGTCACGATCCTGCACCCGAACATCCCGAGAGGGAGCCGCTCCCTCGGAACGCTCATAAGTACGGATTAGGCTGCCCCCATGCCAAAGAAGCGCTCGGGTGGTGGTCTGTCGCCAACGCAGCAGGCCGCCAAGTTCCTCGGTGTCAGTGTGCTCGCCGGAGCCGTGATGGCGGGCATCGCGCTGCCCGCCGCCGGCGCACTCGGTCTAGCGGCCAAGGGTTCGGTCCAGAGCTTCGACGAGATCCCGGCCAACCTGAAGAGTCCCCAGCTGAGCCAGCGCACCACGATCCTGGACAACCAGGGGCACCAGATCGCGACCGTCTACTCCCGCGACCGTACGGTGGTCGACCTCAAGGACATCTCGCCGTACATGCAGAAGGCGATCGTCGCGATCGAGGACTCGCGCTTCTACAAGCACGGCGCGATCGACCTCAAGGGCGTGCTGCGCGCCCTGAACAAGAACGCGCAGTCGGGCGGGGTCGCCCAGGGCGCCTCGACCCTCACCCAGCAGCTGGTGAAGAACTACTTCATCGAGGAGGCCGGCGACGACCCGACGAAGGTCGCCGAGGCCACCCAGCAGACCATCGGCCGCAAGATCCGCGAGCTGAAGTACGCGATCCAGATCGAGGACAAGCTCGGCAAGAAGAAGATCCTCGAGAACTACCTGAACATCACCTTCTTCGGCGAGCAGGCCTACGGCGTCGAGGCCGCCTCCCAGCGGTACTTCTCCCAGCACGCCAAGGACCTGAACCTGCAGCAGTCGGCGCTGCTGGCCGGCATCGTGCAGTCCCCGAGCCGCTACGACCCGGTCAACGACGAGGCGGAGGCCACCAAACGGCGCAACATCGTCCTGCAGCGCATGACCGAGGTCGGCGACATCTCCCCGAAGGAGGCCGAGGAGGCCAAGCAGCAGCCGCTCGGGCTGCACCCCAGCCGCCCGAAGAACGGCTGCATCACCGCGGTCCAGGGCGCCGGCTTCTTCTGCGACTACGTACGCCAGGTCTTCCTCACCGACCCGGTCTTCGGCAAGTCCAAGGAGACCCGGGCGAAGCTGTGGAACCAGGGCGGCCTGACGATCCGTACGACGCTCGACCCGCAGGCGCAGCAGTCCGAGCAGGCGTCCATCAAGGATCACGTCTACAAGTCGGACGGCGTGGCGACGGCCGCGACGATCGTCGAGCCCGGCACCGGCAAGATCCTCGCCATGGGCCAGTCCCGCCCGTACGGCTTCGGCAGGGACGAGACCCAGATCAACCTGTCGGTGAACCAGAACATGGGCGGCGGCGCCGGCTACCAGCCCGGTTCGACGTTCAAGCCGATCGTCGCGGCGGCCGCGATCGAGGGCGGCAAGCCCGCGACGCAGGAGTACCCCTCGCCGTACGAGATGCCGTACCCGAGCCCGGTGTCCGCGTGTGACGGCAAGACCTGGCGCAACGACCCGAACAAGCCGGCCAAGCTGACGAACGAGAACGAGTCGGAGCACGGCCCGTACGGCATGAAGGAAGCGACCGCCAAGTCGGTCAACACCTACTACGTGCAGCTCATCAGCGACATCGGCATCTGCCCCGTCACCGACATGGCGACGAAGATGGGCGTGGCGCGCGCGGACGGCCGCAAGATCGACCAGGCCCCCTCGATCGCGCTCGGCACCCAGGAGATGTCCCCGCTGACGATGGCGAACGCGTACGCCACCTTCGCCTCGCGCGGCATGTACTGCACCCCGGTCGCCATCGAGTCGATCACGCAGCGGATCGGCAGCCAGGTGAAGTCCCTCCCGGTGCCGAGGTCGACCTGCTCGCGCGCGATGTCGCAGAAGACCGCCGACACCGTCAGCACGCTCCTCAAGGGCGTGGTCGAGGACGGCACGGGTCAGGAGGCCGGCCTCGGCGACCGCCCGAGCGCGGGCAAGACCGGTACGACGGACGAGCGCTTCGCGGCCTGGTTCGTCGGCTACACGCCGAACATGGCCGGCGCGGTCTGGGTCGGCGACCCGCAGCACAAGCGGAAGATGATCAACATCACCATCGGCGGCGTCCCGCACGACAAGGTGTTCGGTGGTGAGGTCCCCGGTCCGATCTGGCGCGACATGATGACCGGCGCGCTGCAGGGCAAACCCGTGCAGGACTTCAACCTGGTCGACATCCCCGACGGCAACGGCTCCGGGGACGGCCAGGGAAAAGGCAACGGGGGGGACAACGGCAACACAACGGGCCAGGTGATCGGGGGACTGATCGGCGGCCTGACGGGCGGGGGAAACACCACGGGTGACACCAACGGCGGCGCGGCCCCGACCCCCACGTTCTCCCTCCCCGGCAACATCTTCCAGGGCCCGACGAACGGCGGGACCAACGGGAACGGCAACGGGGGGCGGCGGAGGTAGTTCCTCGGCGTAGTACGACGGCGGGGCCGCACCCTGGAGAGGGGGGGGCGCCCCCCGGC
>NZ_JBSGDB010000010.1:0-48129 GCF_053602155.1 Streptomyces sp. NPDC004561 | reverse complement strand
GGCGGCCGCGTCGGTGGCGGGCTGGACGGTGTTGCTCAGCAGCGTGGAGCGGTTGAAGCCGGCGCCCAGGACGGAGACGCCGGGGTACGGCGGGTACCTCCCCGCCGAGGGGTACGGCACCGGATACGGCTCTGGGCACGGCGACGGACACGGCGTGGGCCAAGAGCACCCACAGGAGTACGCCCGGGAGGACGTCGCCCGGGAGGAGTACGAGCAGGGGGAGCCGGAGGAGCGGGAAGCGCCGGAGCCGCGGGAGGAGACCGGGGCCGGCGGCCGGGCCGCCCGGCGCAGGACGCGGGGCACCGCCGGCGCGAGCCCCGCCGAGGCCGACTCCAGCCGCCGGGACCGCAAGGCCGCCGCCCACCGACGCCGCCGTCGCCGTACCGTCCTGATCGCCGCCGGCCTCGTGCTGGCGGCGGGCGGCCTCACCGTCGCCGAACTGGGCACGGACGCGCCCTTCCCGCTCTCCGGCGGCAGCCCGGCCACGTCCGGCGACACCGCGGCCGACGGCGGCGCGTCCTCCGCGACGCCGGGCGGCACGGCCGGTCCCCTCCGCGACGCCTCCGGCACCGCCGCGGGCGCCACCGCCTCCCCGGACGCCCCGGCCTCCGCGTCCGCCTCCAGGCCCCCGAAGCACAAGGCCTCCGCCTCCCCGTCCGCCACGGACACGGGCACGGTCCGGCAGTCGGCGACGGGCGGCGGCGTGACCACCAAGGCCCCGACCGCCCCGGAGACCACCCACCCCACCACCGCCCCGAGCGGCGGCCCGACGTCCTCCGGCCCGACCCCGAAACCGTCGCCCAGCAGGACCTGCACCCGCTTCCTGTGGTGGTGCTCCTGAGCCGAACCGCCGGCCACCTGCGGCGCGTCCGAGCCGTACCGTCCCGCCTTCGGCGGCGCGCCTGAGCCGGAATCCCCCCGCCTTCCTCTCCTGTCCGCCCCCCTCCGTCGCGCCCGTGGCACCGGCCGGTCCCCGGGGCGGTTGAGTCGAACGGGTCCGTCTCGCCGTACCGATCCCCGGAACGCCCCGCGTGAGCGCGGGCGTTGTGCCGAGGGGGAGCAGCGAGCAGCGGCTCAGTTGAGGAGAGCGGATGACGCAGGACATCACCGTCCACGGCACGGTCGCCGAGGGCTTCGAGGCGGTGCGCGAGGAGTTCGCCGCCTTCGTCGCCGGGGAACGGGACGACTACGAGGGTCAGTTGTGCGCCCATGTGCACGGTCGCCGCGTCGTGGACCTGTGGGCGGGCGAGGGCGTGGCGGGCGACTCGCTGTACGGCGTGTACTCGGCCACCAAGGGCGCGGCCCATCTGGTGGCGGCGCTGCTGGTGCAGGACGGCACGCTGGAACTGGACCGCAGAGTGACCTACTACTGGCCCGAGTTCGCCGCCGAGGGCAAGGGCGCGCTGACCCTGCGGGACCTGCTCGCGCACCGCTCCGGGGTGGTGGGCACCGACACCGGGTTCAGCCGCGCGGAGCTGGCCGACGACCGGGCGATGGCCGAGCGCCTCGCCGACCAGCGGCCGTACTGGCGGCCGGGCACGGCCTTCGGCTACCACGCCCTGGTCATCGGCGCGCTGACCGGCGAGGTCGTCCGCCGGGCGACGGGCCGCACGACCCAGGAGGTCTACGAGGAACGGGTCCGCGCCCCCTACGGCCTGGACTTCCACCTGGGCCTGCCGGCCGCGGACGAGCCCCGCTTCCGTGGCGTCCGGCCGCTGCTGCCCACCCCCGGGCAGCAGGTCCTTCTCGACGCGCTGCCGGCCGGCCGGCACAGCCTCGCCGCGATCGCGTTCAACCGGCACGCGGCGGAACCGACCGACCTGGAGCGGCTGTACGAGGAGCGGCAGGTCCGCGCCAGGGGCCCGGCCTCGGTGGGCGGCATCGCCTCGGCGCGCGGCCTCGCCGGGATGTACGCGGCGGCGATCAGCGAGGTCGACGACAAGGCGCCGCTGCTGAAGGAGGACACGGTCGCGGAGTTCGGCCAGATCCACTCCGTCGGCTACGACCTGGTGGCCCGCGTCCACAAGGCCTTCGGCCTCGGCTTCCAGGCCACCGCCGACGTCTGGCACCCCTTCCTGGGCGCCGGCGCGATCGGCCACAGCGGCGCCAACGGCACCCAGGCCTTCGCCGACCCCCGATCCGGCCTGGCCTACGGCTACACCCGGCGCCGTCTCGTCTTCCGGCCCGGCGCGGCACCGGAGAACGACCGGCTGGCGGCGGCGGTGCACACGGCGGCGCTGGCGACGCGCTGACCCGCGGGACACGGCGCAGCAGCCGCACCCCACGTCCTAGGGTGCGGCTGCCGCCATGAGCAACGACGCCGGTCAGACCAGCGTCACGCTGATGTCGCCCCGAGTCGCCTTCGAGTACGGGCAGACCTGGTGAGCCTTCTCCACCAGGGAGCGCGCGGTCGCCTCGTCGACGCCGGGGATGCTCGCCGAGATCTCGACGATGATCCCGAAGCCGTCGTCGTTCCTCCCGATGCCGACCTTCGCGGTGACGGTCGAGCCGGAGACGTCGGCGCCCCCCTGCCGGGCGACCACGCCGAGCGCGCCCTGGAAGCAGGCGCTGTACCCCGCGGCGAACAGCTGCTCCGGGTTGGTGCCGGCGCCGCTGCCGCCCATCTCCTTGGGCGGGTTCACGACGACGTCGAGCCTGCCGTCGTCCGTGGCGACACGGCCGTCCCGGCCGTTCTCGGCGGTGGCGACGGCCGTGTACAGAACGTCGGACTGGGTGATGGGCATGCGGTTGTCCTCCTCGTCGGTCCGCCGTGACTCGCGCCCGCGATCGACGACGGATTTCGGAAAGAAGTTACCGCACAGCGGAAGAACCCGGAATCCTGGTCCTGGATCCTAGAGCTTGACGATCATCTTGCCGGTGTTGTCGCCGCGCAGGACCCCGAGGAACGCCTCCAGGGTGTTCTCGACGCCGTCCACGACCGTCTCGCGGTACTTCAGCTGCCCCGAGGCGACCCAGGGGCCGACCTCCGAGACGAACTGCGGCTGCAGGTCGTAGTGGTCGCCGACCAGGAAGCCCTCCATGCGGCCGCGGGTCTGGATGAGGCGGGCGAGGTTGCGCGGGCCGGGGGCGGGATCGGTGTTGTTGTAGACCGAGATCATGCCGCAGACGGCGATGCGGCCGTTCAGGTTGAGCGAGCCGACGGCCGCCTCCAGGTGGTCGCCGCCCACGTTGTCGAAGTAGACGTCGATGCCGTCGGGCGCGGCCGCGCGCAGCTGCTCGGCGACCGGGCCGTTCTTGTAGTTGAACGCGGCGTCGAAGCCGTACTCCTCCACCAGCAGCTTGACCTTCTCGTCGGACCCGGCCGAGCCGATGACCCGCGAGGCGCCCTTGAGCTTGGCGATCTGCCCGACCTGGCTGCCCACGGCGCCGGCCGCGCCGGAGACGAAGACGATGTCGCCCTCCTTGAAGGAGGCGGTGCGCAGCAGACCGGCGTAGGCGGTCAGGCCGGTCATGCCGAGGACGCCGAGGTACGTCGACAGCGGCGCGGCCTCCGGGTCGACCTTGACGGCGTGCCGGGCGTCCAGGACGGCGTACTCGCGCCAGCCGAAGAAGTGCAGGACGTGATCGCCGGCCGCGATGCCCTCGGCGCTGGACTCGACGACCTCGCCGACCGCGCCGCCCTGCATGGCCTTGCCCAGCTCGTAGGGGGCGGCGTACGACTTGGCGGCCGACATCCGGCCGCGCATGTACGGGTCCACCGACAGGTACTTGTTGCGCACCAGCACCTGGCCCTCGCCGGGTGTCGGGACCTCGGTCTCGACCAGGGCGAAGTCCTCCGGCTTCGGCCAGCCGACGGGACGGCTGAGCAGGTGCCACTCGCGGTTGATCATGACGGTGCCTTTCGATTTACTTCAGCATCTGAAACAACCGTGCACCTGAATATTTCATGATGTCAAGTAAGCGGGGTAGGATGCCGTCATGGCCGCGCCGCAGAAGACCCGTCCGGACGAACTGACCATAGAGGTCGTCCAGCTCATCGCCGAGGTGGTGGCCCGCTACCACGCGGACTACGAGGAGGCCGCCGCCGGGCACGCCCTGACCGGCGCGCAGGCGAAGCTGCTCAGCCTGCTCTCGCTCGATCCGCTGCCGATGCGCAAGCTGGCGCAGAAGCTGAAGTGCGAGCCGTCCAACGTGACCGGGATCGTGGACCGGCTGGAGACCCGGGGGCTGGTCGAACGGCGTCCGGACCCCGCGGACCGCCGGGTGAAGCTGGCCGCCGCCACGGACGACGGCCGCCGGGTGGTACGGGAACTGAGGGACGGCCTGCGCTTCGCCCGCGAACCCCTGGCGGGCCTGTCCGACGAGGAGCGGCTGGTGCTGCGCGACCTGCTGCAGCGCATGCTGGACTCCTGACGACTCCGGGTAAAGTCCTGGCCATGCATGATCTCGGGGCGGGGTTCGGACACCTTCTGAAGGGCCAGCGCTGGGTGGCCCGGCACGGCCGTCAGTACGGCTTCGGCCTGCTGCCCGGCCTGATCACCCTGGTCCTCTACGCGGCCGCGCTGGCCGTGCTCGCCGTGTGGGGCGAGGACGCGGTCGGCTGGGCGACCCCGTTCGCGGACCACTGGTCCAGCCCCTGGCAGGGCCTGTTCCGCGGCCTTCTGACCGCCGTGCTCTTCGCCCTCGGCCTGCTGCTGGCCGTGCTCACCTTCACCGCCGTCACCCTGCTGATAGGCCAGCCCTTCTACGAGAACCTCTCGGAGAAGGTCGACGCCGACCTGTCGCCCGACGGCACCGCCCCCCGCTCGGACCTCCCGCTCTGGCGGGAGCTGTGGACATCGGCCCGCGACAGCCTGCGCATCCTCGTCCGGGCCGGCCTGTGGGGCGTCCTGCTCTTCGCCCTCGGCTTCCTGCCCCTCGTCGGCCAGACCGTCGTCCCGGTGATCGGCTTCTTCGTCACCGGCTTCTTCCTCACCGAGGAACTGGCCGCCGTGGCCCTCCAGCGCCGCGGCGTCGAACTCCGCGCCCGGCTCGCCCTCCTCCGCTCCCGCAAGAGCCTGGTCTGGGGCTTCGGCGCCCCCCTCGGCCTCGCCTTCCTCGTCCCGTTCGTCGCGGTGTTCCTGATGCCGGGCGCGGTCGCCGGCGCCACCCTCCTCGCCCGCGACCTGCTGGGCGAGGAGAACGCGGAGGCGGAGGCCGAGGAGGACCGGCAGGTCACCTCCTGACGGACGCGGCCCCGGCCGCCACCGTCAGGATCGACCGCACCTGCGCGACGATGTCCAGCCGGTTGCGCACGAACTCCGGGTCGGTGACCGTGCCGGTCGCCGGGTCGGTGTTGCCGGCGCCGAACTGGAGGACCGGCGTGTGCACATGGCCGCCGGGCAGCGTGCCGTGCAGCCCGAGCCGGTCCCGGAGCAGGGTGGCCCGGTAGGCGATCTCGTTGGAGAGGTAGTCGCCGCCGCCCCCGGCGCGGGCCGTGGAGCCCGGGGTCGGGCCGTCGGGCCGGACGACGGGATCGGTGCCCCCCGCCGGGATCTCGGTGACCTCGGTGTGGTCGTACACCGGGAACCGGCCCGTGTGCGCGGCCACGACGGCGGCGTAGGGCAGCGTCGTGGTCGTCCACTGCGGCTGGGTGGCCGGATCGGCGACCGGGACGGTCTCCGTCCGCGAGACGCCGTCGTTGTCCGGGAAGCCGCCCCGCCAGGCCCCGTTGGTGCGCTCGACGTCGAACCGGCCGACGCGGCCCTGACTCACGGTCGTGAACAGGTCCACCGCCGGCAGGTACGGCCGCAGCGTCCGCTCCACCGTGCCCTCGGCGAAGTCCCGCCAGCGCACCGGGAAGACGGCCGTCTCCACGCGCGCCGGACCTGCGGCCGTCTCGATCACCGTGCCGTCGAGCGCGAGCGCGGCCGCCCCGGACGGATTGGAGATGCGGATGTCCCGGTCGAGGGTGAACGGGTCGAAGCCGGTGAGCAGGATCCGCCTGAGCCGCGGGCCGGCCGGATACCGGATGTCCGTCTGCCCCCGGGAGGTCCGCTCCAACCGGTCCAGCAGGTCCTGCCGCTGGGTGTCCGTGAGCCCGAACCCGGGCGCCCAGGTCCGCACGTCACGCGTCATCCCCAGCCGCGCCCAGTACAGCGGCCGGTCGTCGTCCCGGCTCAGGTCGCCGCCGGCCGGCCCCCGCCCCTGGGCCCGTTCCACGGCCCGCCGCCACAGCGCGGACCCTTCGCGCACGACGACGCGGCGGGCCCGCGCGTAGGAGCCGGCGCGGGCCAGGTCGCGGCCGAACTCCGCTGCCGCCGCGTCGAATCCGGAGCGCCGGAGGATCTCCTGCGGCACGGCCCCGTCGAGCCGCTGTTCCTCGACGGTGGGGGAGGGGACCGCCGGTGCGGCGGCCCCGGCGGTGGGCGTGGCACCGGGTGCGGACAGGCCGGCCAGCAGGGCCAGGCCGAGGATGCCGAGGCGAACGCGTAGGGCGGTCAAGGCAGTTCGGGTCCTTCCGTCGCGGTGGGGCGCATGGTGCGGTGGACGGCGGAAGTATCCCGTGCCACGGGTGAGCCGCGCCATGGCGCCTTGTCGCGGCGGAGGTTCGGGGAGACGGAAAAGCTCGGCGGCGGTGTCCGCCCGCGGGTGATACTGCGGCGCATGAAGACAGCGAAGGCCGCGAACCTGGGTGTGCTCTTTCTCGTCGAGCTCGGCGCGCTCGCGGCCGCCGCCTACTGGGGGCTCACCCTGGACACGTCCCTCGCCTGGCTCGTCAGCGTTCTCGCCCTGACCGCGATGGTCGCGCTGTGGGCGCTGTTCGGGTCACCGCGGGCCCGGTTCAAGGTGCGGGGCGCGGCCCGCGTCGCCTTCGAGGCGCTCTGGTTCGGAGCCGGTGTCGTCGCCCTGTGCGCCGCCGGGGCGTACGGGTGGGCGCTCGTCCTGGCCCTGCTGTGCGCCGTCGGTAAGAGCCTCGCCGTCGTGTGGGACCAGTGACCCTCACTCCGCAGGTCCGCGGCGTCGCGGTCCGGGACGAGCGGACGAGGTCACGGGCGTTTGTGAAGGGTTCGTACGAGATCACCGCGAGCCGCTCGATCGGCGACCACGGGCCGACCGCACGGATTAACGTCTGATCCGGGACAAGTCCCCCACCAGCAGCCCCGGTCCGGGACCTGACCCCCGGACCGGGGCTCGTACCGCCCGGGCCGTATGGCAGACTCCCGGGCCGCGCACACCGGACACACCGGCCACGGGGGAGACATCGTGTATCCAGGCCAGCAGCAGCCACCGACGGGACCGTACGGCCAGCAGCCGTACCCACCGCAACAGCCGTACGCGCCACAGCAGCCGTACCCACCGCAACAGCCGTACCCGCCGCAGCAGCCGTACCCGCCACAGCAGCCGTACCCGCCGCAACAGCCGTACGTGCCCCAGCAGCCCCACCCGCACCCGCAGCAGCAGTACCAGCCGTACCCGCCCCACCAGGCGAACCAGCACCAGCGGCCGTACCCGCAGCCGAACCAGCCCCCGGCCCAGCAGCTCGGCGAGGGGCGCATGCGGCTGGACCCCAACCTGACCCCGGCCCAGCGCGAACTGGCGCTGAAGATCCAGGAGAAGGCCAAGCCGATGGCCTACGGCATGGTGCTCGGCATCCCGCTCACCTTCGGCGGCGTCCACTACGGCATCACGCACAGCCCCCTCGGCTTCGCCGGAGCGGCGGCGGGACTGGCGGTGCTCGCCTTCGGCGTCTACTCGCTCCTGCAGATGCAGGGCCTCAAGCGGCAGCTGCGGCTGATCACCGCCGACGCCTGGCGCTCCCCGGCCGCACACCTGCCCGGCGCCCGCAAGGCCGCCACGCAGGCCGCCTACCTCAACGGCCTGCTGGTCCTGCTGTCCCTCGCCGCGACCGGGTACCTGCTCTACAAGGGCGCCGGCTGGGGCGCCTACGGCAACTCCTTCGGCTTCGGCGCCCTGATGACCGCCGCCGCCCTGCCCTTCGGCATGGCACTGGCCGCCGCGACCACCGTCCCCCAGCTGCTCCGGGTGATTCCGGCCGGCGCGAAGGTCGGCCGGAGCCTGTACTCGATCATCTTCGTGCTCGCGACGACGGTGACCGGCGAGGGCATCAAGGGCCACGCGGTCGCCCCCACCCTGGCCGGCATCGCCACCCTGCTCGTCTGCGCCGGCGCCATGGCCCTGCTGGGCAAGGCGGCCAGGCGCATGCGCGGCGAGCCCGTCTGAGGCGGCGTCAGCGCACCGAGAAGCCGTACACCGTCTCGGAGCGGAAGACCCCGTCCGGCCGCAGCACGGTGCCCGGGAACTCCGGGCGGTTCGGGGAGTCCGGGAAGTGCTGGGTCTCCAGGGCGACGCCGTCACCGGGTGCGAAGGGGGCCGCCAGGTGGTCGGCGGTGTAGAGCTGGAGGCCCGGCTCGGTCGTCGCCACGGTCAGGGCCCGCCCGGAGGCCGGGTCGTGCAGCTCGGCGACCTCCTCCGCCGTCTCGGTGACGCCCTTGTCCAGGACGAAGTTGTGGTCGTAGCCCGAGCCGACCTTCCGGGCGGTCCGGAAGTCGAACCGGGAGCCGGTCACGTCCTCCAGCACGCCCGTCGGGATCTGGTCCGCGTCGGCCGGGGTGAACCGGGACGCGGCCAGCCGCAGTTCGTGCCCGCCCGCGTGACCCGAGCCGGCCAGGTTGAAGTAGCTGTGGTTGGTGAGGTTGAGCACCGTCGGCGCGTCCGTCACCGCCTGGTACGCGATCCGCAGCGCACCGGTGGCGTCCAGCGTGTACGTCGCCGACACCGCCAGCCGGCCGGGGAAGCCCTCCTCGCCGTGCGCGCTCACCCGGGTCAGCCGCACCCCGTGCGCGACGGGCTCCGCCTCCCACAGCCGCTGGTCGAAGCCGTGCGGGCCGCCGTGCAGGCAGTTGGAGCCCTCGTTCGGCTCCAGGGCGTAGACCAGGCCGTCCAGCGGGAAGCGGGCGCCCGCGATCCGGTTGGCGTACCGGCCGACCAGGGCGCCGAGATGCGGCTCCGGGTGCGCGAGATAGCCCTTCAGATCCGCGAACCCCAGCACCACGTCCGCCGTACGGCCCTCCCGGTCCGGGATCTCCACCGACCGGACGATCCCGCCGTACGTCAGGACCTCCACCCGCGTCCCGGCACGCTCCAGCGTCCAGCGGTGGACCTCGGAGCCGTCGGGAAGTGCGCCGAAAAGTTCGCTCATGTGGAAAACCCTAGGCGACCGGCGCGTCAGGCATCCGGATCCCGGGCCGTGATCGTCCGGTACGCGATCGCCGCGAGCCGCGCCTGGCCGTCCTTGCTGGGGTGGAACCAGTCCCAGCGGCTGAGCTGGTCGGTGCCGAACCGGTAGTCGTAGACCGCGTTGCCGTCGAAGCGGCAGCGGCGGTCCTGGGCGCAGACCTCCTTCAGCACCTTGTTGTACGCCACGACCCGCCGCTGCACCCGCTCCCGCCGCCCCGCCGCCGCGTCGCTCAGGTCGTCGGCGTCACCCAGCATCGAGGGGCAGATGCCGAGCTTCCACACCTCCTTGCCCAGCGGATCGGCGCGGCCCTGCGACCACAGCCGCTTGAGGTTCGGCACGCTCGCCACGTACACCTGCGTCTTCGGCAGCGTCGCGCGCAGGGTGCGCATCGCCTCCTCGAAGTCCGCGCGGAAGCCGTCCACCGAGGTCATCGCCCGCGGGGAGGACCGGCAGGCGTCGTTCGCCCCCACCATCACCGTCACCAGTTCGGGGCGGCGGGCGGCGGCCTGCGTCATCTGCTGCGTCAGGTCCGCCACCCGGGCCCCGGTCTCCGCGTAGTTCCAGCTGCGCCGCGCCGCCCCCGTCACCCCGAGCAGCCGCACCGCCAGGCTGTCCACCTGGGCGTCGCTGCCCGTCGCCCACGACACCTCCGGGCAGTCCGACAGCACCATGCACGCGTCGAAGCCGCGGGTGATGGAGTCGCCGACCGCGGCGATCGAGGCCGGGCTGCGGTTCCACACGGGAGCCTCGGCGGCACGCGCCTTCGTGCTCTTCGGCGTGGGCGAACTCCCGGCGTCGCACCCGGCGGCGCCCAGCACGGCGGCCGCCACGACGGCAAGGGCGGCCCGCGCACGGTGGCTTCGCTTCCGCATCCCTGCTGATCTCCTCGCTCGCTCGACGGTCCGGTGCTCCCTCCCATAACAACGTGCGAGGGTTCCCGGCCGGGCCCGCGGGAACGGACTGGACCCGTACAAGCGTCCCCCTGGGTGAATGGCGGGGGTTTCCTGGCACCGGGACCGACGGTACGTCACACTCCTTGCGCCGCCGCAGGGTAGCCTCGCCATCAACGCGGCCGCCGCCACTGCCGCCCAGCCAGTCCGCAAGATGTCCCGCTCTGCCCGGAGGTTCCGGTGACGACACGTGGAGTTCTGTACGTGCACTCCGCGCCGCGCGCGCTGTGCCCGCACGTCGAGTGGGCCGTCGCCGGGGTGCTCGGCACGCGCGTCAGCCTCGACTGGATCAGGCAGCCCGCGGCCCCCGGCACCTGGCGCTCGGAGTTCTCCTGGCAGGGCCAGGCCGGCACCGCCTCCAAGCTCGCCTCGGCGCTGCGCGGCTGGCACCTGCTCCGCTTCGAGGTCACCGCCGAGCCCTGCCCGACCGCCGAGGGCGAGCGCTACAGCTGCACCCCCGACCTCGGCATCTTCCACGCCGTCACCGGCATCCACGGCGACATCCTCATCCCCGAGGACCGTCTGCGCGCGGCCCTGACCCGCTCCCAGCGCGGCGAGACCGACCTGGAGGCCGAGATCGCCAAGCTCCTCGGCAAGCCGTGGGACGACGAACTGGAGCCGTTCCGCTACGCGGGCGAGGGAGCACCGGTGCGCTGGCTGCACCAGGTGGTCTGAGACGGCTCAGCGGGTACGGCGAAGGGCCCCCACCGGCCGGTGGGGGCCCTTCGCCGTGTTCTCAGATGCTCCGGAACGCCAGGACCACGTTGTGGCCGCCGAACCCGAACGAGTCGTTCAGCGCGGCGATGCGCCCCTCGGGCAGCTGACGGGCCTCACCGACCACCACGTCCGCGTTGACCTCGGGGTCGAGGTTGTCCACGTTGATGGTGGGCGGGGCCGTGCGGTTCACGAGCGCCAGGATCGACGCGACGGTCTCGATGCCGCCGGCACCGCCGAGCAGGTGACCGGTCATCGACTTGGTCGCGGAGATCGCCATGTGGTCGACGTCGTCGCCGAACACCTTCCGCAGCGCCTTGATCTCGGCCACGTCACCCTGCGGCGTCGAGGTCGCGTGCGCGTTCACGTGCACGATCTCGGCCGGCTTCAGGTCCGTGTTGTCCATCAGGTTCTGCAGCGCCTGCGCGATGCCGTTGCCGGACGGCTCAGGCTGCGTGATGTGGTGGCTGTCGGCGGAGATGCCCTGGCCGACCGCCTCGGCGTAGATCCGGGCGCCGCGGGCCTTCGCGTGCTCCTCGGACTCCAGGACGATCACACCGGCGCCCTCGCCGAGCACGAAGCCGTCACGGCCGGCGTCGTAGGGACGCGAGGCGCCCTTCGGGTCGTCGTTGTTCTTGGACATCGCCATCATGTTGCCGAACGCGGCGATCGGCAGCGGGTGGATGGCGGCCTCGGTACCACCGGCCACGACCACGTCCGCACGCCCGGTGCGGATCATCTCGATCGCGTACCCGATGGCCTCCGCGCCCGAGGCGCAGGCCGAGACCGGGGTGTGCACACCGGCGCGGGCGCCCAGCTCGATGCCGACGTTGGCCGCCGGGGAGTTGGGCATCAGCATCGGCACGGTGTGCGGGGAGACACGGCGTACGCCCTTCTCCCGGAGTACGTCGTACTGGTCGAGGAGCGTGGTCACACCGCCGATGCCGGAGGCGATGACCGCACCCATCCGGTCGGGGTTCACGGACGCGTCCTCACCGGCCTTGGCGGTGAAACCGGCGTCCTTCCAGGCCTCCTGAGCGGCGATCAGCGCGAACTGCGCCGACCGGTCCAGCTTGCGGGCCTGCGGCCGGGGGATGATCTCGCCCGGCTCGACGGCGATCTGCGCGGCGATGCGAACCGGCAGTTCGGCCGCCCAGTCCTGCTCCAGAAGGCCGACACCGGACTTGCCGGCGACGAGGGCCTCCCAGAACGAAGCTGCGTCGCCACCCAGCGGTGTGGTTGCGCCGATACCGGTGACGACCACGGTGCGATTGGTCGGGCTCACGGGAATTCTTTCTCCAACGGATGCGGGATTCAACGGCGCCACCGCCGGGTGGCGGGGCCTTGCAGCCTGACGGCCCGTCAGGGCCTACAGATGGCTCAGGCCTGGTGCTTGAGGATGTAGTCGGTCGCGTCGCCGACGGTCTTGAGGTTCTTGACGTCCTCGTCCGGGATCTTCACGTCGAAGCGCTCCTCGGCGGCGACGACGACCTCGACCATGGACAGCGAGTCGACGTCCAGGTCGTCGGTGAAGGACTTGTCCAGCTGGACGTCCTCAACCGGGATGCCGGCGATCTCGTTCACAATTTCGGCGAGACCCTCGACGATCTCTTCCTGAGTGGCGGCCATGTCAGGCGCTCCTTCTTCGATGTTCCAGACGGTTTGTGGCAGTTGTCCCCCTGCCGAATCGCATGATCCGGCACGGAGTGCCTAGGGGAGGGTAACGACCGTGGCGGCGTAGACGAGACCCGCCCCGAATCCGATGACGAGCGCGGTGTCGCCGCTCTTCGCCTCCCCGGTCGCCAGAAGCCGCTCCATCGCGAGCGGAATCGAGGCGGCCGAGGTGTTGCCGGTGGTACGGATGTCACGGGCGACCATGACATGCTCCGGCAGTTTGAGGGTCTTCACCATCGAGTCGATGATCCGCACATTGGCCTGGTGCGGGATGAAGACGTCCAGGTCGTCCGGGCTGATCCCGGCCGCGTCCAGCGCCTGCTGGGCGACCTTCGCCATCTCGAACACGGCCCAGCGGAACACCGCCTGGCCCTCCTGCGTGATCGCGGGGAACTTGACGTTGCCCTCGCTGTCGACGGGCAGCTCGGCGAGGTCGCCGGCGCGGGGGAAGAACCGGTCCCACGGGACGGTCTGCTTGATGGTCCCGGCCTTGTCGCCCTCCGAGCCCCACACGGTCGGGCCGATGGCCGGCTCCTGCGAGGGGCCCACGACGACCGCGCCGGCGCCGTCACCGAACAGGAAGGCCGTGGCCCGGTCCTCCAGGTCGGTCAGGTCGCTCAGCCGCTCCACGCCGATGACGAGCACGTACTCGGCGGAACCTTCCACCACCATGCCCTTGGCGAGCGTCAGGCCGTAGCCGAAGCCCGCGCAGCCGGCCGAGATGTCGAAGGCGGCTGCCTTGTCCGTGCCGAGCTTGTCGGCGATCTCGGTGGCGACGGCCGGGGTCTGGCTGAAGTGCGAGACGGTGGAGACGACCACGGCGCCGATCTGCTCGGCGTCGATGCCGGCGTCCGCGATCGCCTTGCCGGCCGCCTCGACCGACATCGCGGCCACGGTCTCCTCGGGACCCGCCCAATGCCGGGTCTCGATGCCGGAGCGCGAGCGGATCCACTCGTCGGACGAGTCGATCTTCTCGAGGATCACCTCGTTGGGCACCACCCGCGTCGGCCGGTAGCCGCCGACACCGAGGATGCGCGCATACGGGGCGCCCTTGCTGGGCTTGATCTTCGCCATCTACGGCTCCTTAGGCCCCGGTGTGCTCGGTGATGAGCGCGCGGGCCGCGTCGAGGTCGTCGGGGGTCTTCAGGGCCAGCGTCGCGACGCCGGGCAGCGCCCGCTTGGCCAGGCCGGTCAGGGTGCCGCCCGGGCACACCTCGACGAGCGCGGTGACGCCCAGCTCCTTGAACGTCTCCATGCACAGGTCCCAGCGCACCGGGTTGGCCACCTGGCCCACCAGCCGCTCCAGCACCTCGGCGCCGGAGGTGACGGCCCGGCCGTCCTTGTTCGAGACGCAGGTGACCTTGGGGTCGGCGGGCGCCAGCTCCGCGGCGGCCTTGGCCAGCGTCTTGACCGCGGGGGCCATGTGACGGGTGTGGAAGGCGCCGGCGACCTTCAGCGGGACGACCTTGCGGACGCCCTCGGGCTTGTCCTCGCTCAGCGCGGCCAGCTGCTCCAGCGTGCCCGCGGCGACGATCTGGCCCGCGCCGTTGATGTTCGCCGGGGTCAGGCCCAGCTTCTCCAGGTGCGCGACGGAGGTCTCGGGGTCGCCGCCGAGCAGCGCCGACATGCCGGTCTCGGTGATCGCGGCGGCGTCGGCCATGGCCAGACCCCGCTTGCGGACCAGGCCCAGCGCGGCGGTGTCGCCCAGGACACCGGCGAAGGCGGCGGCGGTGATCTCCCCGACACTGTGACCGGCCACGGCGTCCGGGGCGATGTCACCCAGTGCCGCGGCGGACAGGATCCCGGCGGCGACCAGCAGCGGCTGCGCCACCGCGGTGTCGCGGATGGCGTCGGCGTCGGCCTGGGTGCCGAAGTGCACCAGGTCCAGGCCGATGGCGTCCGACCACGTGGCGACGCGGTCCGCGGCGCCGGGCAGTTCGAGCCAGGGAGTCAGGAAGCCGGGCGTCTGGGCGCCCTGGCCGGGAGCGACGAGTACGAGCACTCTCACACTCTCTCTTGGGGACGGCCACGGCCGCCCGTGGGGACAGGGACGAAGAACACGAAGGGCTTTTGTGGAGCCTCGACAAAACCCTATGCCGGGGCTTCGCCGTCGGCCAGACGCCCCAGGATGAGCGCGATCCGCAGCGTGAACGCGGATCGTACATCCGAAGGCGACCAACCGGTGACGTCTGTCACACGTCGGAGCCGGTAGCGCACGGTGTTCGGGTGAACGAAGAGCATCCGCGCCGCGCCCTCCAGGCTGCTCGCCTGCTCCAGGTAGACACTCAGGGTTTCCAGGAGTGCCGACCCGGCCTCCTCCAGCGGTCTGTAGATCTCCTCCACCAACTGCTCGCGTGCGTTCGGATCGCCCGCGATCGCGCGCTCCGGCAGCAGATCGTCCGCCAGCACCGGCCGTGGCGCGTCCTGCCAGGCGGTACACGCCTTCAGCCCCGCGGCGGCCGCCTGCGCGGACCGGGTCGCGGCGAGCAGATCGGGTACGACGGGCCCGGCGACGACCGGCCCGGCGGCGTACGGCCCGATCAGCGACCTGGCGACGGCGAGCGGATTGGGGTTGCCGCCGGCGATCACGACCAGCCGGTCCCCGAGCACTCCGGTGAGCACCTGCAGCTTCGCGTGGCGCGCGGCCCGCCGGATCGCCTCGACGGTCAGCTCGCTGTCCCCGTCCGGCGCGGTCCCGAGCACCACGCACACATGCTCCGGCGAGTTCCAGCCGAGCGCGGCGGCCCGGCTGACCGCCCCCTCGTCGGCCTCGCCGCTGAGCACGGCGTTGACCACCAGCGACTCCAGCCGCGCGTCCCAGGCACCGCGTGCCTCGGCGGCCTGGGCGTACACCTGGGCGGTGGCGAAGGCGATCTCGCGCGCGTAGACGAGCAGGGCCTCCCGCAGCACCCCCTCGTCCCCGGGGGCGGCCACCTCGTCGATGGCGCTCTCCATGACCTCGATGGTGGTGCGCACCATCTCCACGGTCTGGCGCAGCGTGATGGCCCGGGTCAGCTCGCGCGGCGCGGTCCCGAACACGTCCGTGGAGATCGCCTGGGGCGCGTCCGGGTGCCGGAACCACTCGGTGAAGGCCGCGATGCCCGCCTGGGCCACGAGCCCGATCCAGGAACGGTTCTCCGGGGGCATGGCCCGGTACCACGGCAGGGTCTCGTCCATCCGCGCGATGGCCTGCGCGGCGAGGGATCCGGAGGACTTCTCCAGCCGCTTCAGGGTCGCGGCGTGCGGGTGGACGTCGTGTGCTGCGGGATTGCTGCGGTGGGATTCGGGTTCGGGCACGGGGACAAGACTGCCTTATCCGGACGGGACCGTGCGTAGCCGGGTCACGGCCCGGGCGCAGCGCAGCGCCCCGGGCGGCCTGCGGCGGGCTTCGCGCGCGGTCTACGGTGGTGCCCGTGATGGACGTTCGGCGCGCCGGTGAGCGCTACCGCGGAGGGGATCCGCAGGCCGGGATCGACTCCCGCCACGCCTTCTCCTTCGGCCCCCACTACGACCCCGGCAACCTGCGGTTCGGCGCGGTGATCGCCTGCAACGAGGAACGGCTCGCGCCCGGCGCCGGCTTCGGCGAACACCCGCACAGCCACACCGAGATCGTCACCTGGGTGATCGAGGGCGAGCTGACCCACCGCGACTCCACGGGCCGCGAGACCCGGGTCCGCCCCGGCGACGTCCAGCACCTCAGCGCGGCCGCGGGCGTCCGGCATGTGGAACGCAACGACGGCCAGGCCCCGCTGACCTTCCTCCAGATGTGGCTGGCCCCCCGGGAGCCCGGCGGCGAGCCCTCCTACGAGATCGTGCACGGCATCGCGGACGCCACCCCGTACGCCCTGCCGAAGGCCGGCGCCCTGCTCCACGTCCGCCGCCTGGCCCCGGACGAGCGCACGGCCGTACCGGACGCGGCCCATGTGTACGTCCATGTCGTGCGGGGCGAGGCGACGCTGGCGGCGCGGACCCTCGGACCGGGCGATTCCGCCCGGCTCACGGCCGCCGAGGGCCTGGAGGCGGTCGCCGTCACCGCCACGGAACTGCTCATGTGGGAGATGGCGCCGTAGCGCCCGGGCGTCAGTCCCGCAGCTCGGCGAGGACCGCGTCCGTGAATGCGGGCCACGCCTCGACCGCCCAGGGACCGAACGCCCGGTCGGTCAGGGCGACCCCGGCGGCCCCGGCGTCCGGGTCGATCCACATGAACGTGCCGGACTGCCCGAAGTGCCCGAACGTCCGCGGCGAGGACGAGGACCCCGTCCAGTGCGGGGACTTGCCGTCCCGGATCTCGAACCCCAGCCCCCAGTCGTTCGGGTTCTGGTGCCCGTAACCCGGCAGCACGCCCTTCGTCCCCGGGTACTGGACCGTCATCGCCTGCGCCACCGTCCGCGGATCGAGCAGCCGCGGCGCCTGCACCTCCGCCGCGAACCGCAGCAGGTCCTCGACCGTGGACACGCCGTCCTTGGCGGGAGAACCCTCCAGCGACGTGGACGTCATGCCCAGCGGCTCCAGCACCGCCTGCCGCAGATACTCGCCGAACGGGATGTCCGCCGCCTTGGCGACATGGTCCCCGAGCTGCTCGAACCCGGCGTTGGAGTACAGCCGCCGCTCTCCGGCGGGCGCCATCACCCGGTGCTCGTCGAAGGCGAGGCCGGAGGTGTGCGCGAGCAGATGGCGGACGGTCGCCCCGGGCGGCCCGGCCGGCTCGTCCAGCTCGATCGCACCCTCCTCGTACGCGACCAGCACCGCGTAGGCGGCCAGCGGCTTGGTGACCGACGCCAGCGGGAAGCGGTGCCCGACGGGGCCGTGCGTCCCGAGGACGGTCCCGTCGGCTCGTACGACCCCCGCCGCCGCGGTGGGCACGGGCCAGTTCTCGATCGAGGCCAGGCTGTTCAACGACATGCCGTCGAGCCTATGCGGCTCACAGCGGCAGCCGCATCGAAGGGTCCGGATCCCGGGTGAAGCCAAGGGCGGCGTACAGCGGCTCGGCCTGCGGCGAGGCGTTCAGCAGCACATGGCCCGCGCCCTCCTCGCGGAACCAGGCGAGCAGCTCCTCCATGCACGCGCGGGCGTACCCGCGCCGCCGGGCGTCCGGGTCGGTCGCGACGCTGAAGACGTGGCCCACCCGTCCGTGCGGATTGCCCGCCTTGCCGATGCGGTACTCCATCGTCCCGGCCACCAGCGCGGCCAGCGTTCCCGGCCGGTCCGGGTGGTCCACGACGAAGGCGGCGAAGCCGCCGTCCGGTCCGGCGAGCCGCTCCCGCAGCGTCGGCAGGGACTCGGCGTGCCAGTCCGTGGGCCCGCCGGCCCCCGCGCTCCACAGGGAGTCGATCATGACCTGGCGCAGCCGCAGCACTTCTTCGGCGTCCTCGGGCAGGGCCCGGCGTGCAAGACTCATGCGCCGCACGCTAGCCATCCGCCCCAGGTCCCGTCCCGCGGATTTCTTACGGATCTTTCTTACCGGATCCGCTTGCTTGGAGCGCACTCGAAGGCCATAGCGTGGAGGCCATGACGGTGATGCAGACCACGCCAGCGGCCACCGAGCAAGCCACCCCCGCCGACATCTGCTCCGCCCCGCCCCCGCCCCACCCGCGCCCCGACGGCGAGGACCGCTACACGATCAGCGAGGTCGTCGCCTTCACCGGCCTGACCGCCCACACGCTGCGCTGGTACGAGCGGATCGGTCTGATGCCGCACGTCGACCGCTCGCACACCGGCCAGCGCCGCTACAGCAACCGCGACCTGGACTGGCTGGGCTTCGTGACCAAGCTGCGGCTGACCGGCATGCCGGTGGCGGACATGGTCCGGTACGCGGAACTGGTGCGCGAGGGGGAGAGCACCTACGGGGAGCGGCGGGCGCTGCTGGAGGCGACGCGCCGGGACGTGCTCGGCCGGATCGCCGAGTTGCGGGACACGCTCGCCGTCCTCGACCGCAAGATCGGTTTCTACGCGACGGAGGGGACCGCTCGATGAGCTTCGCCTCCGCGGGCAGGGAATGACGGGCGGGGAGTGACCGGCGGGGCGTGACTACAGCTCCGCCAGCAACTCGGCCTTCTTGCTGGAGAACTCCTCGTCGGTGACCAGGCCGGCCTGATGGAGCTCCCCGAGATGCCGGATCCGCTCGGCGATGTCGGCGGGGTCGCGGCGCGAGGGGGCCGGTACCGCGGGTACCGGCCCACGTACCCGTACCGCGGCCAGCACGGCCGCGGCGAACGGCAGCGACTCGTGCACCGGCCCGTATCCGAGCCCGAAGACGACGGCCGCCGGATCCTGGTCCGGCTGCACGGGACCCGCCGGCTCGGCCGAGCGCCGCAGCAGCCGCAGATGCCCCTCGAACACCTCCGGCGAGCGCCACTCCACCCCGCAGAGCTCGGTGACCGGGTAACTCTGGTCGCCGGCCTTCCACTTGGCCGAGGACGCGCCCGTCCACGACCACCGGAACTGCACCGCCGCCCCGTCGAAGGACGCCTTCCCGTCGTACGCCTTGAAGTGCAGCGGCGCCTCGGGCGCGGCCACCAGGTGCTCGTCCGTGGGGCCGGACCCGGTCAGCAGACCCTTCAACTCGGCGGCGTAGTACTCGGCGAGGGTCTCCCGCTCGGCCGGCAGGATCAGCCGGTAGGGGTCGGAGCCTTCCTTCAGCTGCCCGTCGGCCGCCTCCATCAGCGGGTCGGCGCCGGTGCGGGGCACCAGCCGCAGCGCGACGGTGCCGCGTCTGCCCGTGGTGAGCGTCACATCCTCGATCGCGGACAGCGGGATCCGCCGCTCTCCGAGAGCCTGGAACAGCTTCGGTGTTCGAATCCCCCGTTCGTAACGGATGAGCACGGAGTCGGACTCGAACTCCCAGACGGCATGAAAACCCGCCAGTACGTCACCCATGCGGCTCATCGTATGCGGCACGTGCTCCTCCGTCGCCACCCGCGCAGACCGCACTTCCTGCTGTTTCTACGCGCGTCCGGCCGTCGTCGTGCCGGGCAGACCGGTCCGGCACGCATCGTTCTCACGGGCGCACGTCACCGCGTCGTACGCGCCCGCCCCGATGTCGGCGAGGTTGCGCAGGCTGTCCGTGCCCGGCTGGAAGTAGCCGGCGTGGCCCTGCGCGTCGTGGGCGGTCAGCACCCGTGCGCCGAAGCCGGGGGAGACCGGGTCGGCACCGTGCCCGAGCCCGCCCAGCTCCAGGTACGGCACGTCCTGGATCCAGTCGGTGGCGTCGCGCATGGCCCACACCCGGGCCGTCGTGTCCAGCTGGGAGGCGTCGGAGACCCGCATGCCGGGGCTCGCGGCCACCGCTATGTCGGCCACCCGGCGGGGCATGCCGTGCGCGGCCACCCCGCAGACCACGGAGCCGTAGCTGTGGCAGAACATCGACACCGGCGCACGGCCGGGCAGCGCCCGCAGCAGCGCGTTCAGGCGCAGGGCGCCCTCCGCCGCGCGCGCCCCGGTGGCCGCGTCCACGCCGAGGCCGTCGGGAGAGGTGTAGTCGGCCCAGGCGATCACGGCCGTGCGGGTCGAGGGGCTCGCCTCGCGCTCGGCCGCGTACAGGGCCCTGGCCATGCCGACCGGGGCGGTGTACTCGCGGTTCGTCTTCTGGAAGGTGAGCACGTCGGTGTCGACGCCGGGGACGATCACCGAGATCCGCTGGGCCGTGGAAAGGTTTCCGAACACCTCCGCGATCCGGCCCGTGCCCTCGGGGTCGAAGGCCAGGATGTGCCGGCCGGGGGTCAGCAGCGACTCGTAGCGGTGCATGCGCCGGCCCGCGTCCTGCTGCCCGGCCGAGCTCAGCCGGTTGTCGTGCATGCGCTTCTGCTCGACCTCGCACGCCTGCTCCAGGGCGATGCGGTTGGCCTTGTAGCGCAGGGAGACCGGGGCGCCGTTCATGTTGCCGACCGCGAGCGGGTAGCGGTGGGCCAGGCGGTCGCGGTCGTGCGGGGTGAGCGCGGTGAAGAAGTGGGTGAGCCGCGTGGGGGCGGCGTCCTCGGGGTCCGGGAGGCGCAGGCCGTGGAGGCTGCCGTGCCGCCACTTGGCGAGCGACGTCTGCAGCGCGGACGAATCCCGGTGGGTGTGCAGAGCGGTCCAGCCGGTGGTCGCGAGCATCACGAACACCACGGCCATGGCCAGCAGCGCGCGCCAGACGTTGAGTTGCGGGGAGGTGTCGAAGGAAGTCACTGGGAGGACACACTAGGAGAACGAGAGGGTCTCGCGGTAACCGAGTGACAGGTATCACGTTTCGGTGGACGTCGAACGCTTTGTGGACGATCTTTCGAACACCGGGGCGATGTTCTGCCGGACGCCGCGCGGACGATCAGCCGGACCCCGCCCCGGCGATCGGCCGGAGGCCGGACCAACGGGCTCAGGCGGTGCGCCAGTTGCCGGTGAGCGCCGAACCCACCTGGTCGAGGTGCGAGGCGGTGAGCGCCCGGACCGCCTCCACGCTGAAGTCCTCACCCGTGCACCACTGCCGCTCGGTGACCCTTATCACCCCGCCGAACACGGCCACGGCGAGCCGCGGACGCGGATCGGCGTCCACGTCGACACCCTCCCGCTCGGCCAGCATCCGGGCGATCGTCTCCTCCGTGGCCGCCGAGCGGCGCAGGTGTGCGGCGAGCAGCGCGGGCGTCGACTCGATCGTCCGGTACATGCGGACGTACAGCTCGACCGGCACCGCCGACTCGACGGTCTCCCGGATCGCGTCCCACCCCTCCAGCACCGCCTGCCGCAGCGCCTGCATCGGGGCCTCGTGCGGCGGGCGCGCGCGTACGGCCTCGACGAAGTGCGCCTCCGTCATCTCCTGCACCGCGAAGGCCGCGTCCTCCTTGCCCGCGAAGTAGCGGAAGAAGGTGCGCTGCGAGACCTCGCAGGCGTCGGCGATCTCGTCGACGGTCGTGCGCTCGTACCCCTGGGTCGTGAACAGTTCGAGGGCGGCCCGCAGCAGGGCCTCCCGGGTGCGCTGTTTCTTGCGTTCGCGCAGTGTTTCCATGTGTGTCAGTTACTGACTTGTGATTTCCTTTGTCAAATGTCAGTCGCTGTCACTAGCCTCGGCACATGACTAGTCAGACCACCATCGACACGACGGGACCGGAGGACGGAGCCGCGACGGCCGCAGCTGAGCCGGCCCGGGCCGCGGGGCTGCGCGGCCATCCGTGGCTCACCCTGATCACCGTCGCCGTGGGGGTCATGATGGTGGCCCTCGACGGCACCATCGTGGCCATCGCCAACCCGGCCATCCGGGACCACCTGCACGCCACGTTCGCCGACGTGCAGTGGATCACCAACGCCTACTTCCTCGCCCTCGCGGTCACGCTGATCACCGCGGGCAAGCTCGGCGACCGCTTCGGCCACCGGCAGACCTTCCTCATCGGCGTGACCGGCTTCGCCGCCGCCTCCGGTGCCATCGGCCTGTCGAACAGCATCGTCGCCGTGATCACCTTCCGGGTCTTCCAGGGCCTGTTCGGCGCGCTGCTGATGCCGGCCGCGCTCGGCCTGCTGCGGGCCACGTTCCCGGCCGAGAAGCTCAACATGGCCATCGGCATCTGGGGCATGGTGATCGGCGCGTCCACCGCGGGCGGCCCGATCCTCGGCGGTGTCCTGGTCCAGCACGTCAACTGGCAGTCGGTGTTCTTCATCAACGTCCCGGTCGGCGCGCTCGCCCTGCTCCTGGGCCTGCTGATCCTGCTCGACCACCGCGCCGAGAACGCCCCGCGCTCCTTCGACATCCTCGGCATCGCCCTGCTGTCCGGCGCGATGTTCTGCCTGGTCTGGGCCCTCATCAAGGCGCCGGCGTGGGGCTGGGGCGACGGGAGGACCTGGCTGTTCATCGCCGTGTCGGTCGTGCTGTTCGTGCTGTTCGGGCTCTGGGAGACCAGGGTCGCGGAACCGCTGATCCCGCTGAGCCTGTTCCGCTCGGTCCCGCTGTCCGCCGGTGTGGTCCTGATGGTCCTGATGGCCATCGCCTTCATGGGCGGCCTGTTCTTCGTGACCTTCTATTTGCAGAACGTCCACGGCATGACCCCGGTCGACGCGGGCCTGCACCTGCTGCCGCTCACCGGCATGATGATCGTCGGCTCCCCGCTGGCGGGTGCCGCGATCACCAAGCTCGGCCCGCGCATCCCGCTGGCCGGCGGCATGGCCGCGACCGCGATCGCCATGTACGGCATGTCGACGCTCGAGGCCGGCACCGGCAGCGGTGTGATGTCGGTCTGGTTCGCCCTGCTCGGCCTCGGCCTCGCGCCGGTCATGGTCGGCGCCACCGAGGTCATCGTCGGCAACGCCCCGATGGAGCTGTCCGGTGTGGCCGGCGGTCTCCAGCAGGCGGCCATGCAGATCGGCGGCAGCCTCGGTACGGCGGTGCTGGGCGCCGTGATGGCCTCCAAGGTCGACAGCGACCTGCCGGGCAACTGGACGCGCGCCGGGCTGCCGCCGCTGACCCAGGGTCAGCTGGACAAGGCCTCCGAGGCGGTCCAGGTCGGCGTGGCGCCTGTGCAGAAGGGGATGCCGGAGCAGATCGCCGCGAAGATCACCGAGGTCGCGCACCACACCTTCATCTCCGGCATGAGCCTCGCCTCCCTCGTCGCGGCGGGCGTGGCGGCGGCCGCCGTCCTCGTCGCACTGCTCACCAAGCGGGGCGCGAATGCCGAGGCGGGCGCGGGCGTGGGCCACATCTGACCTGCGCTCTCTTCCCTGGATTCGCCTATCAGGGTGACTGCGCTAAAGATCGCTCGCATCCGGTGCACAGCGCAGGTCACAGTGGGTCAAGCCCTCCGCAGGACATGGGAGGACGCCGGGTCCTGGCGCGCGCTGCCGGAGGGGGGCAGCGCGCGCAGGCCTGCCGGCGCGGAACCGGGGTACCCGCACACCGAAGCCGAACTGTCCACGAACCTCAGGGAGTTGATGATGGCAGGCTTCGGACACGGTACGCGCGGGTACCCCCGGTCACGTGGCCGGACGTGGCGACAGGCCGGGCCGGACCACGCGACGCTGGGCATCATCGGCACCATCTGTGCCGTGGCGGGCTTCTTCGCCCTCGGCATCGTCCTCGGGCCGGTGGCGATGTTCTGCGGCTGGCAGTCCATGGGCCGCAAGTGGTCCAACGACCGCAATGTCCCGGCACTGGTGGCCCTGATCCTGGGCGCCATCGACACGTTGCTCGCCATCATCGCCCTGGCGGGTGCGGCCACCTGGGGGCACGGGCTTCTCTGAGCCCCCGGCGCGGTGACCTACCGGACGATGCGGGCGACCGCACCGTCCGAGGGGTCCCCGTACTCCGCGATCAACTGCGCGTCGCTCATGCGGTCGGTCTCCGCGGTCCGCTGAACGGGGAAGATCACCCGGACGTCCTTGTCGGTCCAGTACTCGACGACGCGAAGCGTTTCGGTGGCTCGGCTCATGGTGGTGCTCCCTTGTGACACGTGGGGTTCAGGGTGCGAGCCGGGCACCGTGGGGGTCAAGAGGAATTGGGGCTTCCATTTCGACCGGCGGCGGCGTAGTTTCCGTTTACCCCGCGTCGGCGCCCTCCGGGACGTCGGTCCGCAGTTCCCGGGTTGGCGGGCCACGCGGGGGCCAACTTCCTTGTCCATACAAGGCGCTGGGCAGCCGGCTCAGCGCCGCTGCTCCTCCCGTGCCGCGAGCCGCGCCATCTCGGCGCGCAGCAGCCGGACCTCCTCGGCCAGCGAGGCGATCGCCTCCGTCTGCCGCCGCTCCTCCACGTCGTCCTTCTCGAACCGGGCGATGAACCAGGCGGCGATGTTCGCGGTGACCACGCCCAGCAGGGCGATGCCGGACAGCATCAGCCCGACCGCGATCACGCGGCCGAGTCCGGTGGTCGGCGCGTGGTCCCCGTACCCCACCGTCGTCATGGTCGTGAACGACCACCAGACCGCGTCACCCAGTGTGCGGATGTTCCCGTTCGGTGAGTCCCGCTCCACGGACAGCACCGCCAGCGATCCGAACATCAGCAGCCCGACCACCGCGCCGGCGACGTACGTCGTCAGCCGGATCTGCGAGGCCATCCGGGCCCGGCGCCCCACCAGCAGCAGCGTCGACACCATCCGCAGCAGCCGCAGCGGCTGCATGAGCGGCAGCACCACCGCGCACAGGTCCATCCAGTGCGTCCGGACGAACTGCCGGCGCCGCCCGGAGAGCGCCAGCCGCATCAGGTAGTCCACCGCGAACGCGCCCCAGACCACCCACTCGGTGACCGTGCAGACGACCATCAGGGACGGGCTCGCGGGGTTGTCCACGATCGGCACGGCATAGGCGACGGCGAACGCCACCGCCAACGCCAGCAGCGGCCGCTGGGTACGCCGTTCCCAACGCGCCTGCCCCGACTGATCGTTCATCCCCAAATCGTAAACGCGCCCCCAAAGCCGCACGGGCAACCGCGCGCCCAGCGCCCCCAAAGGCGCACGGGGAACCGCGCGACAAGCCCCCACGACCAGGCACCCGGCAACGAACCCGCAGCCCCCGCCCGCCTAAGGGGCGCGGGGAACTGCGCGACAAGCCCGCCACGCTCCGGCACCCGGCAACGGACCCGCAAGCCCCGCCCCAGCCGCCGCAGGCCCACGCACCCGGCAACGAACCCGCAGCCCCCGCCCCCGAAGGGGCGCGGGGAACTGCGCGACAAGCCCCCACGACCAGGCACCCGGCAACGGACCCGCAGACCCTCCCCGGCTGCCGTACACCCACGCACCCGCACCCGGCGTCAGATCCGCGAGCCCCGCCCCAGCCGCCGTAGGCCCACGCACCCGGCGTCAGATCCGCGAGCCCCGCCCCAGCTGCCGCAGGCCCACGCACCCGGCAACGGACCCGCGAGCCCCGCCCCAGCCGCCGCAGGCCCACGCACCCGGCGACAGACCCGCAGACCCCGCCCCGGCTGCCGTCGTCGGACAAAGCCCAGCGCAGCGGCTACGCGTCGCCGCCCGCCGCTCCCGGATGCGCCGCCGAGACGTCCAGCAGCTGGTACCGGTCGATGGCCTGCTTCAGCACGGACCGATCGACCTTGCCCTCCCTGGCCAGCTCGGTCAGCACCGCGACCACGATCGACTGCGCGTCGATGTGGAAGAAGCGGCGCGCCGCGCCCCGGGTGTCCGCGAAGCCGAAGCCGTCCGCGCCGAGCGACTGGTACGTGCCCGGTACCCACCGCGCGATCTGGTCCGGAACCGATCGCATCCAGTCGGACACGGCCACGAACGGACCCTCGGCACCGCCGAGCTTGCGCGTCACGTACGGCACCCGCTGCTCCTCCTCGGGGTGCAGCAGGTTGTGCTGCTCGCACTCCACGGCCTCGCGCCGCAGCTCGTTCCAGGAGGTCGCGGACCACACGCCCGCCTTGACGTTCCATTCCTCGGCGAGGATCCGCTGGGCCTCCAGCGCCCACGGGACCGCGACGCCGGACGCCATGATCTGCGCCGGGACCGAGCCGCCCGCGCCCTCGCTGAGCCGGTGGACGCCCCTGATGATGCCCTCGACGTCCACGTCCGCGGGCTCGGCCGGGTGCTGGATGGGCTCGTTGTAGACGGTCAGGTAGTAGAAGACGTCCTCGCCGTGCGGATGCTCGGCGGAGCCGCCGTACATCCGGCGCAGGCCCTCCTTCACGATGTGCGCGATCTCGTACGCGTACGCCGGGTCGTACGCCACGCACGCGGGGTTGGTCGAGGCGAGCAGCTGCGAGTGGCCGTCCGCGTGCTGCAGACCCTCACCCGTCAGGGTCGTACGACCGGCGGTCGCGCCCAGTACGAAGCCGCGCGCCAGCTGGTCGGCCATCTGCCAGAACTGGTCGCCCGTGCGCTGGAAACCGAACATCGAGTAGAAGACGTACACCGGGATCAGCGGCTCGCCGTGCGTGGCGTACGCCGAGCCCGCCGCGATCAGGGAGGCCGTGCAGCCGGCCTCGGAGATGCCGTCGTGCAGCATCTGGCCGGTCGGCGACTCCTTGTAGGCGAGCAGCAGCTCCCGGTCCACCGACTCGTACTGCTGGCCCAGCGGGTTGTAGATCTTCGCGCTCGGGAAGAAGGAGTCCATGCCGAACGTGCGGTACTCGTCCGGCGCGATCAGCACGAACCGCCTGCCGATCTCCTTGTCCCGCATGAGGTCCTTCAGAAGGCGCACAAAGGCCATCGTCGTCGCGATGGACTGCTGGCCCGTGCCCTTCTTCACGGTCGCGTACGCCTTGTCGTCCGGCAGCCGCAGCGGCTCGGACCGCACGACGCGCGTGGGGACGTACCCGCCGCACTGCTTGCGCATGTCGTGCATGTACTGGATCTCCTCCGTCTTCCGCCCCGGGTGGTAGTACGGAGGCAGGCCGGACTCCAGCTCCCGGTCGGTGATCGGCAGGTGCAGCCGGTCGCGGAAGCGCTTGAGGTCGTCGACCGTCAGCTTCTTCATCTGGTGCGTGGCGTTGCGGCCCTCGAAGTTCGGGCCCAGCGTCCAGCCCTTGACCGTCTTGGCGAGGATGACCGTCGGCTGGCCCTTGTGCTCCGTGGCAGCCTTGAACGCCGCGTAGATCTTGCGGTGGTCATGACCGCCGCGGCCCAGGTGCAGGATCTGGTCGTCGGTCATGTTCTCGACCATCGCGCGCAGCCGGTGGTCGTCGCCGAAGAAGTGCTGCCGGATGTAGGCGCCCGACTCGGTGGCGTACGTCTGGAACTGCCCGTCGGGGGTCATGTTCATCTTGTTGACGAGGATGCCGTCCCGGTCCTGCGCGAGCAGCGGGTCCCAGGTGCGGTCCCAGATCAGCTTGATCACGTTCCAGCCGGCGCCCCGGAAGACCGACTCCAGCTCCTGGATGATCTTGCCGTTGCCGCGCACCGGGCCGTCCAGGCGCTGCAGGTTGCAGTTGACCACGAAGGTCAGGTTGTCCAGGCCCTCGCGCGCCGCGATGGACAGCTGGCCGAGCGACTCCGGCTCGTCCATCTCGCCGTCGCCGAGGAACGCCCACACGTGCGAGGCGGAGGTGTCCGCGATCCCGCGCGCCTCCATGTAGCGGTTCATCCGCGCCTGGAAGATCGCGCCCAGCGGGCCGAGGCCCATGGAGACCGTCGGGAACTCCCAGAAGTCCGGCATCGAGCGCGGGTGCGGATAGCTGGACAGGCCGTCGGGGTACTTCGACTTCTCCTGGCGGAAGCCGTCGAGCTGGTCCGCCGTGAGCCGGTCGAGCAGGTACGCGCGCGCGTAGATGCCGGGGGAGGCGTGGCCCTGGAAGAAGACCTGGTCGCCGCCCCTGCCGTCGTCCTTGCCGCGGAAGAAGTGGTTGAAGCCGACGTCGTAGAGCGAGGCCGAGGAGGCGAAGGTGGCGATGTGGCCGCCCACCCCGATGCCGGGGCGCTGCGCGCGCGAGACCATCACGGCCGCGTTCCAGCGGGTCGCGTTCAGGATCCGGCGCTCGATCTCCTCGTTGCCCGGGAAGAACGGCTCGCTCTTGGTGGGGATCGTGTTGACGTAGTCCGTGCTGCGCATCTCGGGCACGGCCACGCGCTTCTCGCGGGCGCGCTCGATCAGGCGGAGCATCAGGTAGCGGGCCCGCTCCCGGCCGCGCTCGTCCACGGCCGCGTCGAGGGAGTCGAGCCACTCCTGGGTCTCTTCGGGATCGAAGTCGGGAACCTGACTCGGCAGGCCGCCAATGATGATCGGGGTGCGATCGGATCCGGAAGCCACGATGTTCCTTACCTGTCGGAGGGCCACTTTTTGCTCGTGCTCACTTTTTTGCTCGTGCTCACTGCTGGTGCCTGAACCGTTCCCCATCGTGTACCTCGCGAAGACGTACGTCATCTCCACCGGCGGGTAACCGCGACACACGGCCGGTCAAAACGCAACGATACGCCCGGGGTGTGACGCGCTTGGCAAAGTTGTTCGATGGTCGTAACGCCGAATGATTCCGAACGGCGCAATCCGGGCACATCGGTGTGATGTGGGTGGCGCGGATCCGAGATACGGTGCCAGGAGTTGCGTCGACACGGCCGGGATCGTCACCGTTTCGACGGTCCGGACGGCCGGGTACTTGCGCGATCCGTCCCACCCGTGTGGACTACGGCCAATGCTTCGCGCACGCGCGTGGCTGAGATATTCATCAAGACATGATCAGGAGGCAACCCGTGAGCGCGACCGCGGACCACGCGGAGGAGCGGACGAACCCTGCCGCCAGGCTGGGGTTCCAGCCCGGGCAGGTGGTCCAGGAGATCGGCTACGACGACGACGTCGACCAGGAGCTCCGCAAGGCCATCGAGGAAGCCGTCGAAGGCGACCTGATGGACGAGGACTACGACGACGTGGCCGATGCCGTTGTGCTGTGGTTCCGTGACGACGACGGCGACCTGACGGATGCGCTGGTGGATGCCACCACGTACATCGAGGAGGGCGGCGCGATCCTGCTCCTCACGCCGAAGACCGGCCGTTCGGGGTACGTGGAGCCCAGCGACATCCAGGACGCCGCCACGACGGCCGGCCTGACAGCCGCGAAGAGCGTCAGCGTGGGCAAGGACTGGAGCGGCAACCGGCTGGCTACGCCGAAGGCGGCCAAGTCCAAGAAGTGACCGCTGTCCGGACGGGCCGGTTCTCGCCCCGGCCCGTCCCGGGACCCCGGTGATCGCTGCGTAGGGTGGACCCGAGCGCTTGCTGTGCTCTCACCCCGACAGCCCACCGAAGGGAAGCACGACGATGGCGATCCAGGTCGGCGACAAAGCGCCCGACTTCGAGCTCAAGGACAACCACGGCCGCACCGTGAGGCTCTCGGACCTCCGTGGTGAGAAGAACGTGGTCCTGCTCTTCTACCCCTTCGCCTTCACCGGCGTGTGCACCGGCGAGCTGTGCGAGCTGCGCGACAACCTGCCGAAGTTCGCGGACCGCGACACCCAGCTGCTCGCCGTCTCCAACGACTCCATCCACAGCCTGCGCGTCTTCGCCGAGCAGGAGGGCCTCGAGTACCCGCTGCTGAGCGACTTCTGGCCGCACGGCAACGTCTCGCGCGCCTACGGCGTCTTCGACGAGGACAAGGGCTGCGCCGTCCGCGGCACCTTCATCATCGACAAGGACGGTGTGGTGCGGTGGACCGTGGTCAACGGCCTGCCGGACGCCCGCGACCTCGACGAGTACGTGAAGGCCCTCGACACCCTGTGAGCCGGCCGCACGGCCGACACCTGTGATCCTTCAGGTCCAGGGTCTGCGGGGGGCGGGAACCCGTCACTAGGATCGGCTCGTTGATCCCATATCCGAAGCACGACGGGGCTCCCCGCCCCTGGACACCACATGGAGGACTCGTGGGAGTCAGCCTCAGCAAGGGCGGCAACGTATCGCTGACGAAGGAGGCCCCGGGCCTGACCGCGGTCCTCGTCGGTCTGGGCTGGGACGCCCGCACCACGACCGGCACCGACTTCGACCTCGACGCCAGCGCGCTGCTGCTGAACAACTCGGGCAAGGTCGTCAGCGACCAGCATTTCGTCTTCTTCAACAACCTCAAGAGCCCCGACGGCTCGGTCGAGCACACGGGTGACAACCTCACCGGTGAGGGCGAGGGCGACGACGAGGTCATCAAGGTCAACCTCGCCGGTGTCCCGGCCGACGTCGAGAAGATCGTCTTCCCGGTCTCCATCTACGACGCCGACAACCGCCAGCAGTCCTTCGGTCAGGTCCGCAACGCCTACATCCGCGTGGTGAACCAGACCGGAGGCCAGGAGATCGCCCGCTACGACCTCAGCGAGGACGCCTCCACCGAGACCGCCATGGTCTTCGGCGAGCTGTACCGGAACGGCCCGGAGTGGAAGTTCCGCGCCATCGGCCAGGGCTATGCCTCCGGGCTGCGCGGCATCGCCCAGGACTTCGGCGTCAACGTCTGACGTCCGCAGGGGCAGAACCGTCCGGCGCCGCACCGTTTACGGTCGGCGCCGGACGCGCAGGACAACCAGGGAAGCACCGCTAGGGGAGGACCATCACCATGGGCGTCACGCTCGCCAAGGGAGGCAACGTCTCCCTCTCCAAGGCCGCACCGAACCTCACCAACGTCATGATCGGGCTCGGCTGGGACGCGCGTTCCACCACCGGTGCCCCCTTCGACCTGGACGCCAGCGCGCTGCTGTGCGGCGCCGCCAACCGGGTGCTGGGCGACGAGTGGTTCGTGTTCTACAACCAGCTCAAGAGCCCCGACGGCTCGGTCGAGCACACGGGTGACAACCTCACCGGTGAGGGCGAGGGCGACGACGAGACGATCCTGGTGAACCTGACCAAGGTTCCGGCGCACTGCGAGAAGGTCGTCTTCCCGGTCTCCATCCATATGGCGGACGAGCGCGGCCAGACCTTCGGCCAGGTCTCCAACGCCTTCATCCGCGTGCTCAACCAGGCCGACGGCCAGGAGCTCGCGCGCTACGACCTCAGCGAGGACGCCTCCACCGAGACGGCGATGATCTTCGGCGAGCTCTACCGCTACCAGGGCGAGTGGAAGTTCCGTGCCGTGGGTCAGGGGTACGCGTCCGGACTCCGCGGTATCGCTCTAGACTTCGGAGTCAACGTTTCGTAAAGCCGAGTACGGCGCGGGGGAAACTCTCCCCCCAGACTTCGTCTGGGAGGTGCCCCCACAACACGATGGGGTAGCCAGTGCTTCTGAAAACCTTCGGCTGGTCGTTCGCGATCACCGCGCTCGGGCTGGTCGCCGCGGTCTTCTACGGTGGGTGGGAGGCCTTCGGTGTCGTGGCGATCCTGGCCGTCCTCGAGATCTCGCTGTCGTTCGACAACGCGGTGGTCAACGCCGGAATCCTGAAGAAGATGAACGCCTTCTGGCAGAAGATCTTCCTCACGGTCGGCGTCCTCATCGCCGTCTTCGGCATGCGGCTGGTCTTCCCCGTCGTCATCGTGGCCATCACCGCGAAGCTCAACCCGTACGACGCGGTCCACCTCGCCCTGACGGACAAGGACCGCTACCAGCAGCTCGTCACCGACGCCCACCCGGCGATCGCCGCCTTCGGTGGCATGTTCCTGCTGATGATCTTCCTGGACTTCATCTTCGAGGACCGGGACATACAGTGGCTGCAGTGGATCGAGCGGCCCCTGGCCAAGCTCGGCAAGGTCGACATGCTGTCGGTCTGCATCTCCCTGATCGTCCTGCTGATCACGTCCTTCACCTTCGCCACCCAGGCCCACCAGCACGGCGGCGCCCACGCCGACAAGGCGCAGACGGTCCTGATCGCCGGCATCGCCGGCCTGATCACGTACATGATCGTCGGCGGCCTGTCCGGCTACTTCGAGGACCGGCTGGAGGAAGAGGAGGAGCGCGAGCACGAGGAGGAGGAAGAGGCCGCCCGCACCGGCAAGCAGAAGTCGGCGGTGCTGCTGGCCGGCCAGGCCGCGTTCTTCATGTTCCTCTACCTGGAGGTCCTGGACGCGTCCTTCTCCTTCGACGGTGTGATCGGCGCCTTCGCCATCACGAACGACATCGTCATGATGGCCCTCGGTCTAGGCATCGGGGCGATGTACGTCCGTTCGCTCACCGTGTACCTGGTCCGCCAGGGCACCCTCGACGACTACGTCTACTTGGAGCACGGCGCCCACTACGCGATCGGCGCCCTGGCCGTGATCCTCATGGTCACGATCCAGTACGAGATCAACGAGGTCATCACCGGTCTCGTCGGTGTCGTCCTGATCGCCCTTTCGTTCTGGTCCTCCGTCCGCCGCAACCGCGCGCTGGAGGGCGCCGGCGACACCAACGGGGAGAAGACCGAGGTCCCCTCCGGGGTGTGACACCCCGGCGGGTGAGGAACGCTTCGTTTCGGGGCGGCCGACTTGTCGTCGGCCGCCCCGACGGCGTGCACGACGAGTACCGGTCATCTGGGGGCGGGAATGGGCTTCTTCGACGGGCTGCTGGGCGGGCGCGCTGCCGACTTCGACACCGGCAGCGCCTCCTCCAACGCGATCGAACTCACCAGGCGGCACCAGACGGTGTCCCTGACCAAACAGGACGCGGCCACCGGCCATCTGCGCATCAACCTGACCTGGCGGATGCGCACCTCCGACTTCGACGGGGCCCAGCGGACCAGCCTGCTGCGGCACCCCTTCAAGGCCCTGAAGCCGCCGGAGGTCCTCGGACACGGGCAGAGCATGGTCAACGTCGACCTCGACCTCGGCTGCCTGTACGAGCTGTCCGACGGCACCAAGGGGGTCGTCCAGCCGCTGGGCGGCTATCTGGGCGACGTCAACACACCGCCGTACATCAAGCTCAGCGGGGACGACCGGTTCGGGTCGGCGTCGGGCGAGACGATGTACGTCAACCTCGACCACCGCGACCGCATCAAGCGGCTGCTGGTCTTCGTCTACATCTACGACCAGACACCGGCCTTCGACCGTACGCACGCCATCGTCACGCTCTACCCCAGCAACGGCCCGCGCATCGAGATAGGCCTGGACGAGCGCCACCCCCAGGCCCGCTCCTGCGCCGTCGTGCTGATCGAGAACGTCAAGGGCGAACTGGTCGTCCGCCGCGAGGTCAAGTTCGTGTACGGCTTCCAGGGGGAGCTGGACCGGCTGTACGGGTGGGGCCTGCAGTGGGGGCGCGGCTACAAGACCAAGGCGGACCACTAGTCCCGCCGCCCCCTGTGGTCCCGCCGCCCCTGCGGCCTACCGCCCGACGAACTGCGGTCCCTGCGGGGGCAGTCGGAAGTTCGGGTCCGGGGCGGTGAGGACCGGCTGGGGCTGGGGGTAGCCGTAGGCCGGCTGGGCCGAGGCCGGCTGCGGGTAGCCGTACGCCGGCTGGGGATAGCCGTACGCGGGCTGCTGCGGCACCGCCGACGTCGGCTGCTCCGGAGGCAGCGGCTGGGCCGCCCGCGGCTCCTCCTCCGCCTCCGACTCGTCCACCGAGATGCCGTAGTCCGTGGCCAGGCCCTTCAGGCCGTTGGAGTAGCCCTCGCCCAGCGCGCGGAACTTCCAGCCCTCCCCGCGCCGGTAGAGCTCACCGCAGATCAGCGCCGTCTCCGCGCCGGTCTCCGGCTTGATCTCGAATCGGGCCAGCGGCTCCGCGTCGGCCACCGAGCCGTCGTACAGCATGATGCACAGGGCCGGCACCCGGTCGAAGGAGATCCCGTCCGCCGAGGCGACCAGCAGGATCCGGCCGATGTCCGGCTCGACCCCGGAGAGGTCTGACTGGATCGTGTCGGTCAGACCTTCGGTCACGCGCTTCTTGCCCAGCCGCCACACCTTCCCCGAGGGGTGCCGGGGCTGGTTGTAGAACACGAAGTCCTCGTCGGAGCGCACACGGCCCTCGGGTCCCAGCAGCAGCGCGGAGGCGTCCACGTCCGGCACCGCCTGTCCGGGCGTCCAGCGCAGCACGGCGCGCACCGTGGCGGCCTCCAGCGGGACGTTCGACCCCTTCAGCATCGCGTGCGTCATGCGGTCATCCTGCCTTCTCGGTCCTGGCCACGACAATGCGGGGGGTGCGGGCCGCCGACACGGCCGAGTTACCGGAAATTCATGCCCGAAGGGAACCTCCGACATGGATCCCTACGTACTATTACCGGCCACCCTTTACCGAATCCACAGGCTCGGCGCGCACCCCGAGGGAGTCATATGCGTCATTTCGGGCACATCGCCCCCGAGGTGCGGCAGCGCCTCTTCCACCGGGAGCCGTGCGCGTTCACCGCCGACTCCCCGGCCCGGCTGCTCGCCGCGGCCCTGGGCGCCACGCTGTACAGCCCGGCCACCCGGCCGCGGCTCGCCGACGACATCCTCAAGCAGGCGGACAAAGGCGTGGTCTCCATGGTGCTGTGCCTGGAGGACTCGATCGACGACGCGGACGTGGTGGCGGGCGAGGAGAACCTCGTCGCCCAGTTCGCCGACCTCGACTCCCGCGCGGGAGCCGAGCCGCCCCTGCTGTTCATCCGGGTGCGCGCCCCCGAGCAGATCCCCGACCTCGTACGACGCCTCGGCGCGTCCGTACGGCTGCTGTCCGGATTCGTGCTGCCCAAGTTCACCGAGGAGCGCGGCATCCCGTTCCTGGAGGCCCTGACCGCCGCCGGAACCGACAGCGGCCGCCGGCTCTTCGCCATGCCGGTGCTCGAGTCCCCGGAACTGCTGTACCGCGAGTCGCGCGTGGACACCCTGGAGGGCATCTTCCGCGCCGTCGACAAGTACCGCGACCGGGTCCTCGCGCTCCGCCTCGGCGTGACGGACTTCTGCTCCTCCTACGGGCTGCGCCGCGCCCCCGACATGACCGCCTACGACGTCCAGGTCGTCGCCTCCGTGATCGCCGACGTCGTGAACATGCTGGGCCGCGCCGACGGTACCGGGTTCACCGTCACCGGGCCCGTGTGGGAGTACTTCCGGGTCTCCGAACGCATGTTCAAGCCGCAGCTGAGGCAGAGCCCCTTCCTCGAGGTGCAGGCCGTCGAGCTGCGCGAGAAGCTCATCGAGCACGCCATGGACGGGCTGCTGCGGGAGATCTCCCTCGACCAGGCCAACGGCCTGCTCGGCAAGACCTGCATCCACCCCTCCCACGTCCTCCCCGTGCACGCGCTGTCCGTGGTCAGCCACGAGGAGTTCAGCGACGCCCAGGACATCCTGCGGCCGGAACGGGGCGGCGGGGGTGTACTCCGGTCGGCCTATACGAACAAGATGAACGAGGTGAAACCGCACCGCGCCTGGGCCGAGCGGACCCTGCTGCGCGCCGAGGTCTTCGGCGTCGCCAACGAGGACGTCGGCTTCGTGGAGCTCCTCGCCGCCGGAATACCCGGCTGATCCCCTCCCACACCGTCCAAGGAACGCATGAACTACGCAGTGAACGACGGGGTCTGGTCCGGCAGCTGGGTCGCCGAGCGGCTCGGAGTCGAACTCGTGGGCGACGACGGCCTGCCGGCCCTGCTCGGCCTCGCCCTGCGCCGCAACCCCAAGCGGGCCCACCTCCTGGTCTCGCACGTGCTCGGCAAGCACGTCCCGCAGTCGCCGGCCGTCGTCTACGACCACGGGTACCGGCTGGGGCGCCGGGTCGCCGCGCTGCTCGGCGAGGAGGAGACGGAGAACGCCGTCGTCCTGGGCTACGCGGAGACCGCGACCGGGCTGGGCCACGCCGTCGCCGACGGGCTCGGCACGGCGCCGTACCTGCACTCCACGCGCCGGCCGGTGGCCGGGGTCGCCCCGGCGGGCGGCTTCGAGGAGTCGCATTCGCACGCCACGTCGCACCTTCTGCTGCCCGAGGACCCCGCGCTGCTCGCCGGCGACGGCCCGCTGGTCCTGGTCGACGACGAGTTCTCCACCGGCAACACCGTGCTGAACACCATCCGCGACCTGCACGAACGGTACCCGCGGCGGCGGTACGTGGTGGTCGCGCTGGTCGACATGCGCTCGCCCGGGGACGCGGAACGGATGGAACGATTCGCCGCCGAGATCGGCGCCCAGATCGAGCTGATCGCCGCCGCCTCCGGGACCGTACGGCTCCCGGAAGGCGTGCTGGAGAAAGGGCAGCGACTGGTGGCCCGGCACGAGTCCGCCGGACACCAGCGCGACGCGGTCGCCCGCACGCACGCGGCGGAGCCGCACGACCTCCCGCCCCGCACCCCTGACGCGACACCGGGGCCCCGGCGCGTCGACCTCCACTGGCCGCACCGTCTCCCCGACGGCGGCAGGCACGGGTTCACCCCCGCCCACCGCACCCGCCTCGAAGCCGCCCTCCCCGCCATGGCCGGGCGCATAGCCGACGCGCTGCCCCCCGACGCCCGCCGCATCCTCGTCCTCGGCAACGAGGAGCTGATGTACGCCCCGCTCCGGCTCGCCCGGCAACTGGAGCGGACCACCGGCGCCGAGGTGCGCTTCTCCACCACCACCCGCTCGCCCGTCCTCGCCGTCGACGACCCCGGCTACGCCATCCGCACCCGCCTGGTCTTCCCCGCCCACGACGACCCGGCCGACGGCCCCGGCGAGCGCTACGCCTACAACGTCGCGGGCGGCGGCTTCGACACCGTCGTCGCCGTCGTCGACTCCGCCGCCGACACCCCCGCCCTGCACGCACCCGACGGCCTGCCGGCCCGCCTCGCCGAACACGTCCCGCACGTCCTGCTCGCGGTCGTCCCCACCTACCTCCCCGCGCCCCCGCCCGCACCCGAAAGGCCGGCCATGCTGCCCGAGCCCCTCCGCGGCCCCGCATTCTCCTCGTACGCGCCCGACGAGGTCGGCTGGCTGCTCCAGGACCTCTCCGACGCCACCCTGGAGGCGCCGACCGAGGAACGGGAGGAGGCCATCCAGAGCGGCGGCGCCCACTACGCCGAGTCGCTGCCCGTGGAGTACCAGCCCAGCGACCAGTACCAGGAGCTGTTCCACACCGCCCTCGACGCCTGTGCCGCCCGCCTCGCCCACGCCGTCGGCGTGGTCACCGAGACGGTGATCACCGAGCGCTCACCGCGCCCCGTCCTGGTCTCCCTGGCCCGCGCCGGCACCCCCGTCGGCGTCCTCATGCGCCGCTGGGCCCGCTTCCGGCACGGACTCGACCTCCCGCACTACGCCGTCTCCATCGTGCGCGGCCGGGGCATCGACGCCAACGCGCTGCGCTGGCTCGCCGCCCACCACGACCCCCGCGACGTCGTCTTCGTCGACGGCTGGACCGGCAAGGGCGCCATCACCCGCGAACTCGCCCAGGCCATCGAGGAGTTCCAGGCCAAGGAGGGCGTCACCGGCTTCGACCCGGAGATCGCCGTACTCGCCGACCCCGGCTCCTGCGTGCGCACCTACGGCACCCGCGAGGACTTCCTCATACCCTCCGCCTGCCTCAACTCCACCGTCTCCGGCCTGATCTCCCGCACCGTCCTGCGCGCCGACCTGGTCGGCCCCGACGACTTCCACGGCGCCAAGTTCTACCGCGAACTCGCCGGCGCCGACGTCTCCGTCGCCTTCCTCGACGCCGTCTCCGCCCGCTTCCCCGAGGTCACCGACACCGTCGACGAAGCGGTCAAGGAACTGATGGCCGAGGACCGCACCCCCACCTGGGAGGGCTGGCGCGCCGTCGAGCGCATCAGCGAGGAGTACGGCATCCACGACGTGAACCTCGTCAAGCCCGGCGTCGGCGAGACCACCCGCGTCCTGCTGCGCCGGGTGCCCTGGAAGATCCTGGCCCGCGCCGGCGCGGGCGCCGACCTCGACCACGTCCGACTGCTCGCCGGACAGCGCGGGGTACCGATAGAGGAGGTCGGCGAGCTGCCCTACACCTGCGTCGGCCTGATCCACCCCCAGTACACACGCGGCGCCACCGGCGCCGACGGCAAGGCGGTGAACGGCTGATGCCCGTGCTCGTGGCGAGCGACCTCGACCGTACGCTCATCTACTCCTCGGCCGCCCTGGCACTGACCATGCCCGACGCCAGGGCACCCCGGCTGCTGTGCGTGGAGGTCCACGAGGCCCGGCCGCTCTCCTACCTGACCGAGACCGCCGCCCAACTGCTCACCGACCTCGGCGACACCGCCGTCTTCGTGCCCACCACGACCCGCACCCGCAAGCAGTACCAGCGCATCAACCTGCCCGGCCCGCCCCCCAAGTACGCGATCTGCGCCAACGGCGGCCATCTGCTCGTCGACGGCGCCACCGACCACGACTGGCACGCCCGCGTACTCGCCCGGCTCGCCGACGAGTGCGCACCGCTCACGGAGGTCCACGAGCACCTGACCCGGACCGCCGACCCCGTCTGGCTGCGCAAGCACCGGATCGCCGAGGACCTCTTCACCTACCTCGTCGTCGAGCGGGAACTGCTGCCCGAGGACTGGGTCAAGGAACTCGCCGTCTGGGCGGAGAACCGCGGCTGGACCGTCTCCCTCCAGGGCCGCAAGATCTACGCCGTCCCGCAGCCCCTCACCAAGAGCGCCGCCGTCCGCGAGGTCGCCCGCCGTACCGGCGCGGAACTCACCCTCGCCGCCGGGGACTCCCTCCTCGACGCCGACCTGCTGCTCGCCGCCGACCGGGGCTGGCGCCCCGGCCACGGAGAACTGGCCGACAGCGCCTGGACGGCCCCGCACATCAGCGCGCTCCCCGAGCGCGGCGTACTCGCCGGGGAGCGCATCGTACGGGAGTTCCTGCGAACCGCCCGGCAGGGCGGCTAGCCGCAGCAGCCGCCACCGCAGCAGCCGCCGCCCCCGCCCGCACCGGGCGCCGGGGCCGGCGCGCCGGCCGTCCCGCCCACGGCCACCGCCGACAGCAGCTTCACCGTGTCGTCATGGCCCGCGGGGCAGCTCGCGGGATCACCGGACTCCGCCATCGGGCGGCTCAGTTCGAAAGTGTCGCCGCAGGTCCGGCAACGGTACTCATAGCGAGGCATGGGCACAGACTAACCGGCCGGTGGCAGCTCGGCCCCCTGCTCGGGCCGCTGCCGCTCCGCCGCATCAGGGTGGCGCGCCCGCCAGTACGGATTGTCGTGCGGCAGGGTCGACCCGACCCGGCCGTACATGCCGAACGTCATCAGCAGCAGGCCCACCACAAAGCTGAACAGCACGTTCGGGATCCGGAACGCCAGGAAGTTGTTCGGGGTGTCCAGCAGCCCCAGGAACAGGAAGCCGTTCAGCAGGAACAGGATGCCGAGGACCATGTTCAGCGTCGACGCGAAGTTCCCGCCGACCACCATGCCGATCATCAGCACCGCGCCGATGCAGATCGACAGCACACTCAGCGTGCCGTTGGTGTTCAGCCCGATGATCGTGGCGCCGCCGATACCGAAGAACCCGATGTGGTTGATCAGGCCCAGGATGCCGAAGGCGATCAGGAACGCGCCGATCACGCCCGCCCCGATCCGGTAGACCTGGTTCAGCCGGTGATCGACGGGCAGATGGTCGTCCAGCCTCGTCCGCTGCCGGTTCCGGGCATTCCTCGAGTGCACTGCGTGTGTGGCCATGTCCGCCTCCCTCGGGCGCTAGCGGAGGCCATCCGTCCGTCCAATATCCGCCTGCCCGCCCCCACCCGGCAACACACGAGACTCCACACCCCGGCCGGCACCCGGCACGGGTCCACGGGCCTCCGCCCAGGTCGGCGCCCCGCTCAGTGCCCGCCGCCGCGCTCCTCGCGGATCCGCGTCACCACCCGAGCGGCCGACTGCCGCACCGCGTCCGTCTCGGTCAGAAAACTCCAGTAGTCCGGATGCCGGCCCTGCAACGCGCCGACCGCCCGCTCCAGCCGCGCCACCGCCTCGTCCAGCGGCCCCGCATGCCGCGGATCGGGCGTCGCACGCCCCGTCATCGCCAGCCGCTGCGCATCCCGGATCGCGAACCGCGTCCGCTCGATCTCCGCCTGCGGGTCCTTCTGCACCGCGTTCAGCCTCGTCAGCCGCTCCCCGGCGGCCGAGACGGCATCGTCGGTGGCGTTCAGCAGCGCCCGCACCGTCGACAGCAGCGACGTCGCCTCCGGCCAGCGCTGGGCGTCCCGCGCCGACTGCGCGTCCCGCAGCTTCACCTCCGCCTGCCGCACGTTCTCCGCGGCCTGCGCCGGCACCTGCTGAAGATCCTGCCAGCACGCCGCCGCGAACCGCCGCCGCAGCTCGCTCAGCACCGGATCCACCTGCCCCGCACGCGTGGTCAGCGCCTGAGCCCTGGTCCGCAGCGACACCAGCCGGTGATCGATCTCCGCCGCCTTCTCCGGCAGCCGCTCCGCCTCGGCCCGGATCGCCCCGGCCTCCCGCTGCACCCGCCCGGCCCGCTCCAGCGTCTCCTGCGCCCCGTGCTGCCCGGCACCCTGGTTCAGCTTCGTCAGCTCCGGCGACAGGGCGGCCAGCCGCGCGGCCAGATCATCGGCCCGCAGACCGTGCTCCCGTACGGCGTCCAGCGCGTTGCTCGCGCCCAGCAGCGCCTGCCGGGCCCGCTCCACCGCCGGCGCGAGCCGGGCCAGCCGGGTCTCGGCCGACCCGAGCAGCGGCCCGAGCGAACCGCCGAAACGCTCCAGCTCCTCCTTGACCCGGACCAGCTCGTCCCGCGCCGCCGTCAGCTCACCGCGCGCCCGCGCCGCCGCCCCGGCCTCCAGATCCACCCGGTCCAGGTCATGGGCGTCGACGGCCTGGATGTACCGCTGGCTGACCTCGTCGATCCGCCGGCCGAGCCCCTCGAAGTCGGAGATCGCACGCCGGGCCGCGGGGGAGTCGTCCACCGCCGTGATGGTCTCGATGGAGATCCTCAGGTCCCGCTGCGCGGTGTCCAGCTCGTAGAACGCGGCCGCCGCCGCGTCCTTCGCGGCCTGCGCCTCGGCCCGCTGGCTCTCCGCCCGGCCGCCGAACCAGCGCCGCGTACCCCCGCCGGCGAACGCCGCGGGCAGCGCCAGCGCGGCCAGCACCGGCAGGCCCATCAGCGTGAGCGTGTCCCGCAGGGCCGTGGGCCCGCGCCGAGCCCGCGCGGTGGACGACGGCGGGTACGGCTGTGTCGATGGCGTGCCCGGTCTCGCCGTCACATCCCTCTCCCGTGCTGTGGTTCGCCCTGGGTGGTGTCATTCTCCCACCCGTTGAAGACGAACACACGAGCCGGTCAGTTCGCGGTGCGCACGGTGACTTTCCCGTTCGAGGAACCGGCCGTCACCGAGTGCGGGGCACCACGACCGTCACCTCACCGTTGCCGCTGCTCCCACCCCGGTCGGCCCCGGGTTCCGGCCGATTCGGGTTTGCCGTGCAGTGCCACCGGCAAGGTACGCTGTCGACTCGTCCTGGGCGCGGTCCAGGCGCGGGTGCGTAGCTCAGGGGTAGAGCGCCTGCCTTACAAGCAGGATGTCGGCGGTTCGAAACCGTCCGCGCCCACCGTGCGAGGAGCCCCCGGCCGTTGTGGCCGGGGGCTTTGTCGTGTCAGGTGGGTTCGTGGGCGTGCTTCAGCCGGCTGCGGGCCTCCGTGCGCTGGTCGGCCACGACCTCGGCCCAGAAGCGGTGGGTGCTGACGAAGACCGCGAGTTCGTGTTCGCGCCGCCGGAGCTTCTCCACCTCGGCCTGTTCGTCGGCCGTCCAGCCGGGGGAAGCGGGCCGCTCCACCTTGCGCCAGCCGGTGTCGTCGCTGACGGCGTCCATCGGCTCGACCGACCAGGGCAGCCGCTTGAGCAGGGCCGACAGCTCGGCCCGGACCTGATGCAGCTCCTCCTGACCGGCGAGGAGGTCACTGGGGAATTCATAGGTCGTAGCCACGCGACAATGCTACGCCTGTTCGATTTTGCGGGGCGAGTTCGGTTGTGAGGTTCACGCGAACGGGTGTTCCGACCCGGCCGGGCCCCCGCTACCCGGTCGTCGGCAGGCCCGCCCGGGCGGCGAGGTCGCCGAGGGCCGCGTGGAGCGCCTCGCGCTGGGGCTCGGCGAGGTGGGCGGTCAGCTCCGTGTCCAGGGCGCGGGCCTCCGCCGCGCAGAGGGACAGGAGTTCGTGCCCGTGGCCGGTGAGGGTGAGGACCTGGCGGCGGCGGTCGTCGGGGTCGCGCATCCGCTGGACCGCGCCGAGCGACTCCAGATGGTCGGCGAGGGAGACCATCAGGCTCGGGGCCACGCCGAGGCGTCCCGCCAGCTCCTGCTGCGAGGCGAACGAGCCCTGGCCGAGGGCCGTGAGGAGTCCGACGTGCTTCGGCTTGAGGTCGTGGCGCTCGATCCGTTCCGCGAACCGGTCGCCGACCACCGCTCCCAGCGTGCCCAGCCGGAACACCAGCGTGTGGGGCAGTCCGGCGGAACCCATGGTTTCGTCCATGAAGGGGATGGTAGCTTGCCAAAATCATTCTGAATCTGAATGATTCAGTGATGGGTGCGTTCCGCTGGAGCGGGGAGGCTGGTGGTCGTCATGTCCGCGCACACGGTGGTCGGTCTGCTCAACGCGCTTGCCGCGCTCGTCTCGGGGCTCGCGAGTGTGGCCGGGCTCGCCCGGCCGGCCATGGCTCTCGCGGCCGGTGAGGCCGTCAACTCCGGGGTCGTCTTCTTCGCCCGCGCCTACGCCGCCCGGGCCCTGCCCCTGAGCGCCGCCGTGCTGGTGCTCCTGGCGGCCGGCTCCTGGGATCTGCTCGGCCCGGTCCTCGTCGTCGCCGGCCTGGCGCAGCTGGGCGACGCCGCGATCGGCGCCGCCCGCCGCACCCCGGGCATGCTGCTCAGCGCGGGCGCGCTCGCCGCGGTGCACCTGGTCTCGGCCCAGTGGCTGCTCGCCCGCTGAGCCCCTGGGGCGAAGGCGTCGGGTTCCGGGGAGAGTCGGGGGCCCGAGCAGCCGTGCGCCTCAGTGGCCGGCGGCCCGGAGTTCCCGTACGAGCCGTGCCGTCACCGGTACCGGCACGTCGTGCCGCTCGGCCGCGCGGAGCAACGCCCCCCCCGATGGCGTCGAGTTCGAGCGGTCGTCCGGCCTCGGCGTCGCGCTGCATGGAGGACTTGGCGGTGGGCGGGAAGGCGTCGTACCGGGCGAGGGCCTGGGCCGGGTCGGCGGGGGCGCCGCAGGCGCGGCTGACCTCGGTGGTCTCCGCGACCAGCGCCCGCAGATCCGCGCGGTGGCGGGTGCGGGCCTCGCCGAGCGGGACGCCGTACCTCGTGGTGAGCAGGGCGAAGGGGGCGAGGAACGCCATCTTCGCCCACAGGGCGGCCGTCTCGTCCTCGACCACACGGGCGGTCGTGCCGGCGGCGGTGAGGACGGCGGCGAGTGCGTCGAGGCGGGCGCGGGGTACGCCGTCCCCGGCGAGGTCGATCTCCGTGAACGGGCTGCCGTGTTCGATCACGCCCGGCCGGAGCCGGGTGGACTCCACGCGGATCACCGCCGGGGCGACCCGGTCGGGGCGGTGGCGGGCGCGCAGCGCGGCGGGGTGTTCGACGCCGTTCAGGAGCGGTACGACGAGGGCGTCGCCGAGCGCGGCGGGCGGGATGCGGGTCAGGGCGTCGTCGAGGGTGGTGTGCTTGACGGTGATCAGGCAGGCGTCCACCGGTTCGCGCAGCTCGGTGTCCGCCTCGACGGGGGCGGTGAACTCGCCGAACTGCGTGCTGCGGACGGTGATTCCGCCGCGGCGCAGGGTGTCGGCCGTGCCCTCCCGCGCCAGGCAGAGGACGCGGTGGCCGGCGCGGGACAGGAGGGCGGCGAGGAGGCCGCCGGTGCCGCCGGGGCCGAGGACGGCCACGGTGTGCTGGTTCGTCATGGAGTTGTTCCTTTCGACGGTCGGCCCCGGTTCCGGTGGCCGCCTTCGGCGGGATCATCGCAGGAGCGGGCGGGGTGCTTGAGACTGGGGGTATGTGCCGGAGTATCAAGACGCTGCGTCCGCCCGTGCTGCCCGATGAGGCCACGGAGGACGAGATCCACGCCGCCGCGCTGCAGTACGTGCGCAAGGTCTCGGGCTTCCGCGCCCCGGCCGCCCACAACCGCGAGGTCTTCGACGCGGCCGTGGAGGCCGTCGCCCGTGCCACGGCCGAACTCCTCGGCGGGCTGGAGGTACGGGGGCAGGCCGTCCGTGCGCGGGCCGTGGAGGAGGCCGGGTAGCGGCAGCGGGGTGCCGGCGGCGGGGTGGGGCAACGTATGTCCTGACGGTCCGCCGGAGGAGGGGGAGTGCCGGCCGCCGGGTCGCGGTGTGCGTCGGTGCGGAGTTGTGCGGTATCTGATGGTTCGTCAACGCTCCGCGTGCGCTTGGCCGTTCGGGTGTCCGGCCAAGTGCGGATTCGGTCATGTTTTCGGATGGGGGTGCGGTCGCGCGGGCCTTTCCATGTGCGGTCCGCCCCGGGGCGGAGCCGTAAGCGGAAGCGGAACTCTGGCCAAATGTTGAACTTGCAAGCATAGATTAGGTTCGCCTAACCTGGGCCTCCGTTCGGTACCGCCGCCCCCACCGGCCCGCCTGTCCCCGGCGGGCTCGACCGACACCGAAATGGAGACACCCCCCATGCTGTCCGCGCGTCTCAACTCCGCTCAGCCCTATGCCTTCGGGCTCTTCCGCATCGTCGTCGGCCTGCTCTTCTCGGTGCACGGCGCCGCCTCCCTCTTCGGCGTCCTGGGCGGCGCCACGGGTACCAACGGCGGCACGATCGAGGCCGGCACCTGGCCCGGCTGGTACGCGGCCGTGATCCAGCTGGCCGCCGGCGCCCTGGTGCTCCTCGGCCTCGGCACCCGCGGGGCCGCGCTGCTGGCCTCCGGCTCGATGGCGTTCGCGTACTTCGACATCCACCAGAAGGCCGCGCTGTGGCCCATCCAGAACGGGGGTGAGCTCGCGGTGCTGTTCTGCTGGGCCTTCCTCGTGCTGGTCTTCACCGGCTCCGGCGCCTTCGGCCTCGACCGGGTGCTCGCCCGCCGTACGGCGGCGCAGCGCGAGCCCGCCGCCGGACAGGCCCCGATGGCGGCCTGATACGGCGCGGGAACGCGAACCGCACCCGACCCGGCAACGCGAACCACGGCGCCCTTTCCCGACCGCCCGGTGAGGGCGCCCGTGCCGCCGGCCCCTGATTTCCCACAAGCCCCGTAGCCCCCAGGGGCACCCGTTGTCACACCCCGGGCGTACGCTGTACGGCTGTCAACGGGGGAGTGACGGGAGTCGTTGTGTTGGAGAGCGTGGGGTCGCTGGCGGGCGGGCCGTGGATCTATGCCGTGGTGGCCCTGTCCGTGCTGCTCGACGTGTTCGTGCCGGTGCTGCCGAGCGGTGTGCTCGTGATCACGGCGGGCACGGCCGCCGCGGCGGGATCCGGCGCGGCGACCGGCCGGGTGCCGCACAACGTGCCGGACACCGCGGCCCTGATCCTCTCCGCGGCGACCGCCTCGGTCCTCGGCGACCTGGTGGCCTACCGTCTGGCCTGGCGGGGCGGGGAGCGCCTGGACCGGGCGATAGCCCGCTCCCGGCGGCTGACCACCGCGCAGGAACGTCTCGGCGAGGCCCTCGCCCGGGGTGGCGGCGCCCTCGTCGTGCTGGCGCGCTTCGCCCCCGCCGGCCGCTCGGTGGTCTCCTTCTGCGCGGGCGCCGCCCACCGCCGGGCCCGCGACTTCCTTCCCTGGTCCGCGCTGGCCGGACTGTCCTGGGCCGCCTACAGCGTGGCCCTCGGCTACTACGGCGCCCGGTGGCTGGGCGCGACCTGGCTGGCGACGGCGGTGTCGGTCGCCGCGCTGTTCGCGGCGGGGGCGGTGGCCGGTTTCCTGATGCGGCGGCGGCCGGCCTGAGGCGGCCGGCCCCGCGCGGGTGTCCCGGCGTCAGCCGATGCCGGTGACCTGGAGTGCGGTGGTCCAGTTGGTCTTGATGGCGGAGCGGGCGGCGGACAGGGTGATCCGGCCGGCGCACACGGCGTTCTTGAGCTTGGTCTCGACGCCGTCCTTGGAACTGGCCGTCGAGCTGCCGTAGCGCGGCTCGGGCCAGAGGTTCGTCGTGGCCTTGGGGGCGCCGCCGAGTTCCAGGGGCACGAGGTGGTCCTCCTCGTAGTCGGACATGTTGGTGTCCGAGTAGCCGTAGTCGACGATGCCCTGGGCCTTGAGCGCGTTGGTGTAGCTGGTGGAGGGCCGGACCGTGCTGGTCCACCCGGAGACGCAGATGGTGGAGCCGATGGTGGACTGCGTCACGTCCGGGTTGTACGCGCCGGGGGTGCAGGACGAGTCGGGCAGCGGCAGCCGGGACTGGGAGCAGGTGCTGGCCTGCGCGGTGCCGGCGCTGACGCCGAGGATGAGGCCGCTGACCGCGAGGGCGAGAGCGGACGCGGCGGCGGTGGACATGCGGGTGATGGAGCGCATGGAGGGTCTCCTGGGGAGTCATGGCCATGACAGGCTGAGCGCCGGCTGCCGGGCGAGGGCGGCGGCGAGTAAGCTCACTGCTCGACGCGCGTAGAGCCGCGGCGGCCGAACTCCGGTGTGGGGGTCGGGTGTTCGGCGGAACGCAGGAATGCTCGCGGGACCGTGTTGCCGGCAGGCGAGCACCTGGTTAGAAGCTAGTGACGTGTTCATGTCACGGCAAGGTTCGAGGCGTGACTTTTGCCTCCCGTACTATGGGGAGCGCAGAAGGGGAGTAGCTCTTCGCCGGACCGTCGACATACTGCTCAGCCAGCCTGAGCCGGCGCCCGGAGGCGGACCCTGTTCCAGGGCCGCCCAGCGAGACCTTCGGCAAGCAGTGCACGCCCGTGCCCTCCGGCGCGGGTGCCGAGTGTGCTGCCGTGCCGAGGTGTCATCGCGTACAGCACTCTCGGTGGGGTGGCCCGACCGATTGAGGAACCTTGATCAGCATTACCGTGACGGCGCTCGTCTTCGGCGTCATCTTCCTCGCCGAACTGCCGGACAAGACCGCGCTCGCCGGTCTCGTCCTCGGCACCCGCTACCGCGCCAGTTACGTCTTCACGGGCGTCGCCGCCGCCTTCCTGCTGCACGTCGTGCTCGCCGTGGCCGCGGGCAGCGTGCTGACCCTGCTGCCCCAGCGGCTCGTGCACGCCATCACCGGTGTCCTCTTCCTCGCCGGTGCCGCGATGCTGCTGCTGCACAAGGGCGAGGAGGAGGAAGAGATCAAGAAGCCCGCCGACCAGTCCTTCTGGAAGGTCGCGGGCACCGGCTTCATGCTCATCCTGGTCGCCGAGTTCGGCGATCTCACCCAGATCATGACCGCCAACCTCGCCGCCCGCTACAACGACCCGCTCTCCGTCGGCCTCGGCGCGGTGCTCGGCCTGTGGGCGGTCGCCGGACTCGGCATCGTGGGCGGAAAGGCCCTGATGAAGCGGGTGCCGCTGCGGCTGATCACGCAGATCGCGGCGCTGCTGATGGTGGCGCTCGGCGTGTGGAGCCTGTGGGAGGCGGTGGCGGGCTGAGCTGAACGGCGGGTGAATCCTTGCCGGGGGTGGTGGCGCAATCGCCATCCGGTTTTGTACCGTGGAGGAACAAAGTGGCTCCCGCCCGTTTTCCCTGACCGGCGGGCGGGGCCGCCTTGTCTCTCCCTGAGACCTCGGGGGCCTTCAGAGACCGCCCGTACGTCCCCTCGCCCCTGCCTTGGAGCTGCCGATGACGGCCACCGTCACGCCCACCGTCCTGACCGCCCGCGCCCTCCTGCTCGACATGGACGGCACCCTCGTCAACTCGGACGCCGTGGTCGAGCGCATCTGGCGGCGCTGGGCCGAGCGGCACGGGCTGGACGGCGACGATGTGATGAAGGTCGTGCACGGCCGTCAGGGGCACGCCTCCATGGCCGTGCTGCTGCCCGGTCGGCCCGTGGAGCAGAACCTCGCCGACAACGCGCGGATGCTCGCGGAGGAGACCGCGGACACCGACGGCGTGGTCCAGATCCCCGGCGCGGCCGGCTTCCTCGCCTCCCTGCGCGGTCTTCCGCACGCCCTGGTGACCTCGGCCGACGTCGCCCTGTCCACCGTGCGCATGGCGGCCGCCGGGCTGCCGCTGCCCGAGGTCCGCGTCACCGCCGAGTCGGTCGGCGCGAGCAAGCCGGACCCCGAGGGCTTCCTCAAGGGCGCCGCCGAACTGGGCGTCGACCCGGCCGACTGCGTCGTCTTCGAGGACTCCGGGGCCGGCATCGCGGCGGGGCGCGCCGCGGGTATGACCGTGGTCGGCGTCGGCCCGCGGGCCCCCTTCCACGAGCCCGACGTGGCCGTCCCCGACCTCACCGGCGTCCGCGTCGAGCCGCTGCCGGACGGCACCCTCCGCCTCCACGTCGCCTGACGGCCGGGGGCGGGGGTCGCGTGCGCCTAGGGGGTGTCGTTTGGATCAGGCCGGCCGTGAGGAACAGCGCTTGCCGGCCGAC
>NZ_JBSGDB010000009.1:0-48451 GCF_053602155.1 Streptomyces sp. NPDC004561 | reverse complement strand
CGGGCCCGCGACGCTGCGGGCCCGGCGACCGATGACCGTCTGGGGAGCCGGTCGGCTCAGGGGCGCTCCCAGACGTAGAAGCGCTGCGCCATCGCGTCCTTGGGAGAGCGCCAGGTCGCCGGGTCGTACGCGCTGACGTACGCCGTCAGCTTCTCGCTGACGTCCTTGAACTCGGGGTGGGCCGTGACCTTGGCGATGGCCGGGCCGGGGTCGCGCTCGGACTCGATGAGGTGCATGTACACATCGCCGAACTGGAACAGGCTGCGCCGTACGACGCCCACGAGGCGGGGCAGTTCACCGCGGTCGGACTCCTCGAAGACCTTGGCGATGTCGGGGGCGGAGCCCGGTGCCATCCGGGCGACGATCAGGGCCTGGTGCGTCACGTGTCGTCCTCTCGTCCCTCTTCTCGGTCCCTCTCGGGTCCCGCTCAGTCGGCGAGCGCCGGCGCGGGCCGGTGCCCGGCGGCGGCCTTCTCGATCTTGTCGCGGATCAGGGCCATCTGGATCTTGGAGTTCTTGTTGATGTTGTCGGTCATCCAGTCGTCGTCGACCGGGGCGTCCGGCTTCATCGCGAAGTCCTGCGTCCACACCATCCGGGTGCCGGCCGGGACCTCCTCGTAGCGCCAGTGGATGTTCATGTGGTCGAAGGGCCCGGTCTCCACCCGGCGTGCCCGGACGGTGAGGCTCTCGCGGTCCGGCTCGCGCTCGGAGACCCAGCTCCAGACGGTGCCGTTGTCGTCCGGGTGCATGGTCAGCCGGAACGTCGTCCTCCTGCCGTCCCGCTCGAGCACGTCCACGGAGGCGTACTCGCTGAACAGCTGCGGCCAGCGCTCCAGGTCGTTGGTCATCTCCCAGACCAGGTCCAGCGGGGCGGCGATGGTGATCTCGTTCTGGGTGTGTCCTGCCATGTCAGGCTCCTGCCATCAGAGTGCTGTTGACGAGGTTGAGGAACTGCTGGGGCGTCTTGCAGCGCTCCGCGTCGACCGGCATCGGAGTGCCGTGGGCGTTCTCCAGCTCGCCGACGATGCCGAGCAGGCCCAGCGAGTCGACACCGAGGACGTCGAAGCCGGTGTCCGGCCTCTCCTCGAGCTGCTGCGGGCTGACGGTGACCCCGGCGGCCTTCTTCATGAGCGTCGCGAGTTCCTCGACGGTGATCTTGGACATGTGCCTTCCTCCTTTGCTGTGCTCACTGCACGGCGCCGTGCCGCAGCACCAGCGCCGAGTTCGACCCCATGAGGCCGCGGCTCAGGACCAGTGCCGTCCGCAACTCGGCGGCCCGGGCGCGGCCGGTCACGAGGTCGAGGTCGTGGCAGACGTCGACGACGTTCGGCGTCGGTGGGATCAGGCCGTGCTCCATCGCGAGCACGGCCGCCGTGGTGTCCAGCACGGGGGCCGCGCAGTACCCCCGGCCGGTCCCGGTCTTCGGCGCGGTGACCGGGACCCGGGTGCCGTGCCCGCCGAGGGCGTCGGCGATCGCCAGCGCCTCGGCCCGGTCCGCCGCCGGCACCCCGAGGGCGTCGGCGAAGACGACGTCGACCTCCTCGGGGGCGCAGCCGGCGTCCGCGAGGGCCTGCCGGATCGCCTGGGCGAGGCCCTCGCGGGACTCCGCCCAGCGGGAGGCGCCGGTGAAGGTGGCCGCGTGCCCCGCGACGACGGCCCGGATGTCGGCGCCGCGCTCCTGGGCCGCGCCCGCCGCCTCCACGACGAGCATCGCGCCGCCCTCGGCGGGCACGAACCCGCACGCCTGGTCGGTGAACGGCCGGTACGCCCGGGCCGGGTCCTCCACCCGGCTCAGTTCCTCGTAACCGAGCTGGCAGACCACCGAGTACGGCGCGAGCGGCGCCTCGGTGGAGCCGGCCACGATCACGTCGGTGCCGCGCCGCACCGCCCGCGCCGCGTGCGCGAGGGCGTCCAGACCGCCGGCCTCGTCGGAGGCGACGACCGAGCAGGGGCCCTTGAAGCCGCGGCGGATGGAGACCTGGCCGGTGCTCGCGGCGTAGAACCAGGCGATGGACTGGTACGGCCCGACGAACCGGCTGCCCTTGCCCCACAGCCGCTGCAGCTCGCGCTGGCCGAACTCGCCGCCGCCGGAGCCCGCGGCGGTGACCACGCCGATGGAGTACGGCGAGTCGGCGGTGTCGCCCGGCCCGAGCCGGGCGTCCGTCAGCGCGAAGTCGGCCGCGGCCATGGCGTAGTGCGTGAACCGGTCGGTCTGGACGAGGAAGCGCTCCTCGATCGTGGCCGCCGGGTCGAAGGCGCGGACCTCACCGGCCACCTTCAGCGGAAGGTCCTCACAGCCCTCGCGGGTGACCCGGCCAAGGACGCTGAGGCCCTCCTGGGTCGCCTTCCAGAACGTGTCGGTGCTGGTGCCGTTGGGCGCGACCACACCGATGCCGGTGACGGCCGCACGCCGGTCCTTCGGTTCGCTCATCGTGTCCTCACTCCCTCGGCCGGGTCAGGATCACCGCGGACTGGAAGCCGCCGAACCCGCTGCCCACGGACAGCACGCTGGAAAGCCTTCGTTCGCGGGCGACACGGGGGACGTAGTCCAGGTCGCACTCGGGGTCGGGAATCTCGTAGTTCGCGGTCGGCGGTACGACCTGCTTGGCCAGGGCCAGCACGCAGGCGACCAGCTCGATGGCACCGATCGCCCCGAGGGAGTGCCCCACCATGGACTTGATGGAGCTCATCGGGGTGTCGTAGGCGTGCTCGCCGAGCGCCCGCTTCACGGCCGCGGTCTCGTGACGGTCGTTCTGCCGGGTGCCGGAGCCGTGGGCGTTGACGTAGTCGATCGCCGTCGGGTCCAGCCGGGCCTGGTCCAGGGCGGTGGATATGGCCCGTGCCATCTCCAGGCCCTCCTTGGTCAGGCCGGTCATGTGGTAGGCGTTGCCGAAGGTGGCGTAGCCGCCGAACTCGCAGTACACGTGCGCGCCGCGGGCCCGCGCGTGTTCCAGCTCCTCCAGGACGAGCACCGCGCCGCCCTCGCCCATGACGAATCCGTCACGGTTGTTGTCGAAGGGCCGGGAGGCGTGGGCGGGGTCGTCGTTGTTGGGCGACGTCGCCTTGATCGCGTCGAAGCAGGCCATGGTGATCGGGGAGATCGGCGAGTCCGACGCGCCGGCTATGCAGATGTCGGCCCGTCCCTCCTGGACGGTGTGGAAGGCGTACCCGACCGCGTCCAGTCCGGAGGTGCAGCCGGTGGACACGGTCTGCACCGGACCCTGGGCGCCGAAACGTTCCGCCACCGCGGAGGCCACGGTGCTCGGCGAGAACGCCCGGTGCAGCTGCGGCTCCGCCTCGGCGTGGTCCACGTCCCAGCGCTGCCCGCGATGGCTGACCAGGACGTAGTCGTGCTCCAGCCGGGTCGTGCCGCCTACCGCGGTGCCCACCGACACCGCGACCCGCCACGGATCCTCCCGGGCCATGTCCAGACCCGAGTCCCGGACCGCCTCCTGCCCGGCGGCCAGGGCGAACTGGATGTACCGGTCCGCGCGTTCGACCTGCTCCGGGTCCAGGCCGTGCGCCGCCGGATCGAAGTCGCACTCCGCCGCTATCCGTGACCGCAGCCCCGCGGGGTCGAAGAAGGTGATGCCCCGCGTCGCGGTCCGGCCTTGGGCAAGCAGGTCCCAGAACGCGGGTACGCCGATGCCACCCGGAGCCACGATGCCTATGCCAGTGACCGCCACGCGCCGGGTCATGACCGGACCTGTCCCCGGTCGGCACCCGCCCCGGCGGGTTCGGTGACCACGGCGGCCGCACCGATGACCGACGTCTCCTCGGTGTCGACGTGCCCGAGCTGCGGCCTCGGCGCCAGCGGGCCGAGGTGGAAGACGATGCGCGCCTCCACGTTGCCGACGTTGCGGAACCGGTGCCGCATGTCGATCGGGATCATCAGTCCCTGCTCCGGCCGCAGCACATGCGTCTCACCGTCCAGGTCGACCTCCAGCTGGCCGCAGACGACGTAGACGAACTCCTCGGAGTAGGGGTGGTAGTGCTCAGCGATGCGGTCGCCGGGCTGCACGATGGCCACACCCATGAAGCCGCTGGTCGAGCCGACCGTGGCCGGGGTGAGCATGGCGCGCAGATCGCCGCCGCGCCGCGTGTTGGGCTCGACCTCGCTGAGGTCCACGATTCTCGGACGGGGTTTGATCACGACATTCCTCCGATGGGTGTGATCGGGCTTCCAGAAGGGCTCGGGCGTCCGGGCGCTCAGGCCTCGGGCGAACGGCGGTCGGTGACCAGGTCCATACGGGCGGCCTCGCCCTGCATCAGCGCGCGCAGCTCGGCGGCCTGCCCGGCGTCCCGCGGCAGCGGCTCGGCCTCCCGCTCCTCGCGCAGGTCCACCAGCCGCACCACGACGTCCTCGCGCTCGAAGACGGTGCTGCGCAGCACCGGACCGTCCGGGTCGTCCGTGGCCGCCGAGTCCTGCCGGGCGAGCAGCTCGGCCAGCTTCATCCCGCACCCGGGCCGCGCCTGGTAGTACAGGGCCTGCCGGGACCGCTCCGGCCGGTCGTCCACCAGCACGTGGTGCACCGCCGGCAGCGCCGCCCGGGTGAAGAACAGCCGCGCCGACTCCTGGTCGTCGAGGTCCCGGTCCTGCTCCAGGTACGGGTTGATGGCCTCCTCCACGGCCAGCACCTCCGGCTGCCGCGACACATGGCGCAGGGCCGCCAGCAGGTCACCGCGCACCTCGATGGCCCGCACCACCCGGTTGCCGTGCATGAACAGCGTGGTCCGGCACAGCCGCGTGGTGTCGTCGACCCGGGCCTCGGGCGACTGGTAGTCCGCGAGCAGCTTGGCGACCTTCTTCTCCGTGCCCGGCTTGACCGTGAAGGTCAGCGCGTGCCGGATGACACCGTCGCCGATGCGCACCTCCGTCTGCAGCCGGCCCCGGGACGGCGCCGTGGTCTCGAAGGCGCTGCCCGTCTCACGGACGATGTGGAAGCGCAGCGACCGGGTGTTGCGCACGCAGGAGTGGAGCGGCTCCACCATCCGCACGTGCTCCTCGCTGTTCACCCAGGTGAGGAACGGCGGCGCGCTCTCCCACTCGCTGGTGATGAGCCATTGGGATGGATTCTCGATGGACTGGCAGAGTTGGTCGCTGACATGGCCGGGAACGGACGCAACCTGGTTGCACAGCTGCTCGTAGGCCTCCAGGAACTGCTGCTGCGCGCCGTCGAAGACGTCGACCAGCAGCACCACGCGGAGCCGGGAGCCGTCGAACACGGACTGGGAGACACGCTTCGACACCTCGCGGGCCGACGCTTCTGACAGGCGTTCAGAGATTGTGGTCATCCTGCGGACATCTCCTTGGCGGGGGATCTCGGGGTGCGCCGGTCACCGCCGTGACGCGACGTCAGCGCTCCTTGATCCTGTGCCGGTGGCCGAAAGCCCGCGACTCGTAGGAACCACGCGGGTGATCTGGCGCGCAAATGGGCCCAAATAAGCCGACACCGGGCATGAAACTCACAGGCGCCCCAACGCACCCTGCCTCTGGAGGCCTCGATGCATCACAATGCCGACCACCGGGTTCCCGTCCTCATCGTGGGCGGCTCTCTGGTGGGCCTGTCCACATCCCTGTTCCTGGGCCGCCTCGGCGTGCGCCACCTGCTCGTCGAGCGGCATTCCGGGACCTCGATCCACCCCCGCGGACGCGGCAACAACGTCCGGACGATGGAACTCTTCCGGGTGGCCGGCATCGAGCCGGACATCAAGGCGGCGGCCTCACTGCTCGCGGACAACCACGGCATCCTGCAGACCCCGACGCTCGTCGGCGACGCCGGGGAATGGCTGTTCAAGGAGATCGACCCCGGCGGCGGCCTCAAGAGGTTCAGCCCCACCTCCTGGTGCCTGTGCAGCCAGAACGACCTGGAGCCCGTACTCCTCGACAACGCCCGCGAACTCGGCGGCGACCTGCGCTACCACCACGAGATGGAGTCCTTCGAACAGGACGCCGAGGGAGTGACCGCCGTCGTCCGCGACCGCGGCACCGGCGAGCGCTACACGGTCCGCGCGGACTACCTCGTCGCCGCCGACGGCCCCCGCAGCCCCGTCCGCCGCGCCCTCGGCATCGGCCAGACCGGCCCCGGCGACCTCTTCGCCAACGTCAGCGTCACCTTCCGCTCCGCCCAGCTCGCCGAGGTCGTCGGCGACCGCCGCTTCATCTGCTGCTACCTCACCCACCCCGACGCCGACGGCGCCCTGCTGCCCGTCGATAACAAGGAGCGCTGGGTCTTCCACGCCCCCTGGCACCCCGAACAGGGCGAAGCCCTGGACGAGTTCACCGAGGAGCGCCTCCAGCGGCACATCGCGCTGGCCGTCGGCGTCCCGGACCTCGACGTGGAGGTCACCGGAATGGCCTCCTGGCGCGCGGCCGAACGGGTGGCGGACCGCTACGGCGCCGGCCGGGTCTTCCTCACCGGCGACTCCGCGCACGAGATGTCCCCCACCGGCGCCTTCGGCTCCAACACCGGTATCCAGGACGCCCACAACCTCGCCTGGAAACTCGCCGCCGTCCTGGACGGCTGGGCCGCCCCCGCCCTCCTGGAGACCTACGACGCCGAACGCCGCCCGGTCGCCCTCGCCACCAGCGCCCGCGCCTCCGCCCGCTCCGTCGAGCACAGCCACCCCGGCTTCGCCCCCGCCCCCGGCGTCGGCGGCGCCAAGCGCGGCGGCATCCTCAACGTCGTCCTCGGCTACCACTACGCCCACGGCGCGGTCCTCGACGGCGACCCCGAGGCACCGATCGTCCCCGACAGCCTCGCCCTCGGCGGCCGGCCCGGCACCCGCGCCCCCCATCTGTGGCTGCGCCAGGCCGGCCGCCGCCTGTCCACCCTCGACCTGTACGAGCGCTCCCTCGTCCTGCTCGCCGACGCCCCGGACGACGCGGGCTGGCACGCCGCCGCCCGGCGTGTCGCCGCCACGGAGCGCGTACGCCTCGACGCCTACCGGATCGGCCCCGGCGGCGACGCCGACCTGACGTACGACACCGAGGGCACCGACTGGGCCCAGGTGCACGGCGTCACCGCCGACGGCGCGGTGCTGGTACGCCCGGACGGCTTCGTCGCATGGCGCACCACCACCGCCGCACCCGACCCGGAAGGGGTGCTCAGGAAGGTGCTGAGGACCCTGCTCCGCAGAGGCTGACCTGCGAGAACGACAAAGGCCACCCACGCCTCGGCGCGGGTGGCCCTGTCCTGTGGAGCCCCCTGTCGGATTCGAACCGACGACCTTCGCTTTACAAGAGCGGCGCTCTGACCAGCTGAGCTAAGGAGGCCTGCACGCGCGTGGCGCGACCGTGCCTGTGCAGTGTACCCAGGTCCCGCCACGGCCCTCTCGAAAGTTTCCGCGAAGTTCACAGTGGTCCAGGTACTGACAGACCGAGTGGACGCCAGGTACGGTCCTGAGCCAGTTCACTCACGTGGACTACACCAACCACCTTCCTACAACGGATCGTCCGGCACGTTCCTGCCGGTAGAAGGGGGCCCATTCACCATGGCCACTGTCACGTTCGACAAGGCGACCCGGATCTACCCGGGTTCCACCAAGCCCGCCGTCGACGGTCTCGACATCGCGATCGAGGACGGCGAGTTCCTCGTTCTGGTCGGCCCGTCCGGCTGCGGAAAGTCCACCTCCCTGCGGATGCTCGCGGGCCTGGAGGACGTCAACGCCGGCGCCATCCGCATCGGCGACCGCGACGTCACCCACCTGCCGCCCAAGGACCGGGACATCGCCATGGTGTTCCAGAACTACGCCCTCTACCCGCACATGTCGGTCGCCGACAACATGGGCTTCGCGCTCAAGATCGCGGGTGTCAACAAGGCGGAGATCCGGCAGAAGGTCGAGGAGGCCGCGAAGATCCTCGACCTCACCGAGTACCTGGACCGCAAGCCGAAGGCGCTCTCCGGCGGTCAGCGCCAGCGTGTCGCCATGGGCCGCGCGATCGTCCGCGAGCCGCAGGTCTTCCTCATGGACGAGCCGCTGTCCAACCTGGACGCCAAGCTCCGCGTCTCCACCCGTACGCAGATCGCGTCGCTGCAGCGCCGTCTCGGCATCACCACCGTCTACGTCACCCACGACCAGGTCGAGGCCATGACGATGGGCGACCGCGTGGCGGTCCTCAAGGACGGTCTGCTCCAGCAGGTCGACTCGCCGCGGAACATGTACGACAAGCCCGCGAACCTCTTCGTCGCCGGCTTCATCGGCTCCCCGGCCATGAACCTGGTCGAGGTCCCGATCACCGACGGCGGGGTGAAGTTCGGCAACAGCGTCGTCCCCGTCAACCGCGAGGCCCTGAAGGCCGCCACCGACAAGGGTGACCGCACGGTGACCGTGGGCGTCCGCCCCGAGCACTTCGACGTGGTCGAGCTGGGCGGCGGCGCCGCCACCGCCCTGGCCAAGGACTCCAGCGACGCCCCGGCCGGTCTCGCGGTCTCCGTGAACGTCGTCGAGGAGCTGGGCGCCGACGGCTACGTCTACGGCAGCGCCGAGGTCGGCGGCGAGACGAAGGACCTGGTGGTCCGGGTCAACGGCCGCCAGGTGCCGGAGAAGGGCTCCACGCTGCACGTGGTGCCGCGCCCGGGCGAGACCCACGTGTTCTCCACGTCCACGGGTGAGCGGCTCTCCGACTGATCCGCCCGGCACGCTTCACGAAGAGGGCCCCGCGAGCCGTCGCGGGGCCCTCTTCGGTGTCCGCGGAAAACCCCGGCGGAGCGATCATTTCGAGCGAAAGGCGTCAACCCCCTACCCAGAAAGGGGCGCGTTCTCATCCCCCATAAGGGTGACTGAATGTCTCCAAATCATTACCGGGCGCTACCCTCACACGCGTGAAGCACTCCACCACCACTCAGACGCGACGCAGCCACCGGGGCCCTGCCCGCCGGATCGGCCGCACCCTCGCCCTCGTCCTGCCCGTCGTCCTGGTGCTCTCCGGGACCCTGGCGGTCACCCGGGTCAACTGGACGGGAAGCTCCTCCAGCTCGGTGCTCACCGCCTCGGACGTCTCCTCGGCGGAGGCCCCCACCAGGTCGGTCGCCCACGCCCCGCAGGACGTGCTGCGCGACCGGCTGATGGGCGAGCTGCAGGACAGGAACCCGGGCGTGGTCCTCACCCATCTCCAGCAGGCCGTCAACGGCCACCCGTCGCTGGCCCGGCACTGCTCCTCCATCGCCCGCGCCCTCGGCAGGGCCGCCGTGCGCATCTACGGCGCCTCACGCGCCCAGTCGTACGCCCGCCCGGTGTGCGACACCGCCTTCGCCTCCGGCGTGCTGGCCGCGCACAGCTGAACCCGGCACCCGGCGACGGCTCCGCACGGAGCCCGTCGCGGCCGGCGTGCCCGGACGGGGCGCCACGTACAGTGCGGTCATGACCGATCCGAACGCCGCGTCGCGCCCCACTCAAGCCGTGATCCTGGCCGGTGGCCAGGGTTCACGGCTGCGTCCGTACACCGACGACCGGCCCAAGCCGATGGTCGAGATCCCCGGCACGGGCACTCCGATCATCGGCCACCAGCTGACCTGGCTCGCCGAGGAGGGCGTGACGGACGTGGTGGTCTCGTGCGGCCACCTCGCCGAGGTCCTGCAGAAGTGGCTGGACTCGGCCGACCTGCCGGTCTCCGTCCGCACCGTCGTGGAGACCGAGCCCCTCGGCCGTGGCGGCGGCCTGAAGTTCGCCGCCGCGCACCTCCCCCGCCCGGACAGCCCCTGGTACGCCACCAACGGCGACATCTGGACCCGCTTCTCGCTGCGGGACATGGCCGACTTCCACACCGAGCGGGACGCCGCCGCGACCCTGGCGCTGGCCCGGCCGCGTATCCCCTGGGGTGCGGTGAAGACCGACGGGTTCGGGCACATCACCGACTTCATCGAGGCGCCGCCGTCCACCTTCGAGATCAACGCCGGTGTGTACGTCTTCTCGCCCGAGTTCGCCGGGATGCTTCCCGAGCGCGGGGACCACGAGCGGACCACCTTCCCCGGGCTGGCCCGGGAGCGCAGGCTCGCGGGCTTCCCCCTTCCGCAGGGGGCGTACTGGCGGGCCATCGACACCGCGAAGGACCTGACCGAGGCGGCCAAGGAGCTGGCGGCGCTCGGTCGCTGACGGCTCCGGCAGCCCCCACGCACACCGGAAGAGGGCCCTAAGGTCCGGTGCGGGGCCCTCTTCCGTTTGCCGGTTCGGCTAGCCGAGCAGGCCGCCCACCAGGCCCGGCTGGCCCGTGGACGAGCTGCCGCCGGAGCTGGTGGCGCCGCCGGTCGACGAACCGCCGCCGGCGCCGCTGCCGCCCGTGCTGGTCGGGCCGGCCGTCGTGCTGGGGACGCCGCCCGTCGGGGCGGACTGGCGGGTCGGGATCCGGCCCGTGGTGCCCTGGGTCTGGCTCGGGGTGGTGGTCGTACCGCCCGTGGTGCGGGCCGCGCCCGGGGTGGTGGCCGCGCCGGAGGGGCTCGCGCCGGCCGTGGCGCCGCCGGAGGGCGAGGTGGAGGCCGCCGGGGTCCTCTTGTGCCGGGTACCGGGCTGCTGCGGCAGCGGGGCGCCGGGGAGGTTGTTGCGGGGGGCGTCGCCGGGGCCGGGGACGACCACCCGGCTGGAGTCGCGGACCGCGCCGCCGAGCAGGGAGCCGACGAGCAGGGTGAGGCCGACGGTGACCGCGGTGATGAGGGCGCCCCGGCGCAGGACGTAGCGGCGCAGTTCCCAGATGTCGGAGCGGGGGCCGAGGCGCCGCCAGGCGCCGCCCGCGAGGCGGCCGTCGACGGAGTAGACGGGGGCGCCGGCGATGACCAGCGGGGACCAGGCGGCCATGTAGACGATGTCGGGGGCGTCGTACGCCGGGACCGTCTTCCAGCTGACGGTGACGATCAGCGCGGCGGACAGCAGGGCGCCGACGGCGGCGGCCACACGCTGCCAGCAGCCGAGGATCGTGAGGACGCCGACCACGACCTGCAGGAAGGCGATGACGAGGCCGGAGCCGACCGGGTGGTGCAGGGCGAACTGGCGCAGCGGTTCGGCGACGTCCCAGGGGTGCAGGGTGTCGAGCCACTTGACCATGGAGCCGCGCTTGCCGCCGTCGAAGTAGACGGGGTCGCACAGCTTGCCCATGCCGGCGTAGATGGAGATGAAGCCCAGGAAGACGCGCAGCGGGAGGAGGACGACGCCGAGGTTCATCCGGCGGCCCGGGTAGTACGCGTGCCGGGCCGGGTCGTCGCCGTGCCGCCTGCTCCGGCGCGGGGCGTCGGGGTCGGGGTACGCGGAGTCCGCGTAACCGTCGCGGTCGCCGTAGGTGTCGCGGTCGTCGTACGTGCCGCGGTCGTCGTACGTGTCGCGGTCGTCGTAGTCGTAGTGGTAGCCGTCGTGGGGCCCGAAGCCGGTGTCCGCGTAGGCCGGTTCGTCGTAGGCGCCGCCGACGGTGCGCATGTGCGGCAGGAGGCGGGTGCCCTCGGCGTCGGCGGCGGTGCGCTGGTGGCCGACGACGGGGGTCTCGACGGTCTGGTCGAATCCGTCGTGGGCGCCGCCGTAACCGGTGGTCCCGACGCGCGGGATGACCTGGGTGGCGCCGGCCTCGGTCTCGTCGACGTGGCGGACGCTGCTGCCCCGTACGGCCTGGAGGAGGCGGTGGGCGCCGGTGTCGTCGGGGGCGGACCTGCCGCTCCACACGAGGGGGCGGCGGCGCCCGGCGGCGCCCGCCCGGCCCGCCGTGCCCACGCCGGGCATCCGGGCGGTGTCCTGGGCGGCGCTCAGATGCCGTGCGATCCGCGGGGACTGGCTACGCCTCGCCGACATGCCCAACTGCACGCGGAAGCTGGCGTGATTGACGATGACCTGCGCCGGATCGCTCGGCACCTTCACCATGCTCAGCGCGGGAGCGTCGTCGAATCCCGACGAACGGTCCCCCGTGGGTGTGCGGGGTGTTCTGGTGTCCACACTCATCTAACCGAGTGACGTGGAGTTAGGACACTGCTTTGACCGGGCGGATGTGTCCGGACCGCGTCAAAGCAGCCCGGAACACCGCACGGACGCCAGAATTACCCCTTACGGGTGAGATTCCGGACGGGTGTTCAGTCCCGTCGGCGTGGCATCTCGTCAGCCGCGCCTGCGGGCCGCCTCGTACAGCACGATGCCCGCGGCCACGCCGGCGTTGAGGGACTCCGCGCCGCCCGGCATCGGGATGCGCACCCGGAAGTCGCAGGTCTCGCCGACCAGCCGGGACAGGCCCTTGCCCTCGCTGCCGACCACGATGGCGACCGGGCCGCCCAGCACCTCGAGGTCGCCGAGCTCGGCCTCGCCGTCCGCCGCCAGGCCGACGACCGTGACGCCGGCCTTCTTGTAGGCCTCCAGGGTCCGGGTGAGGTTGGTGGCGCGGGCGACCGGCGTGCGGGCCGCCGTACCGGCCGAGGTCTTCCAGGCGCCTGCCGTCATGCCCGCCGAGCGGCGCTCGGGCACGACGACCCCGTGGCCGCCGAAGGCCGAGACGGAGCGGACGACGGCGCCGAGGTTGCGCGGGTCGGTGACCCCGTCGAGGGCGACGATCAGCGGGTCCTCGCCCTCGTCGGCCGCGGCGTCGAGCAGGTCCTCGGGGTGCGCGTACTCGTACGGCGGGACCTGGAGGACCAGGCCCTGGTGGTTGAGGCCGTTCGTCATGCGGTCCAGCTCGGGACGCGGCGCCTCCATGAGGTTGATGCCGCCGCGCTCGCCCGCGAGCTGGAGGGCCTCGCGCACGCGCTCGTCGTTGTCGACGAACTGCTGGACGTAGAGCGTCGAGGCCGGGACGCCCTCACGGAGCGCCTCGACCACCGGGTTGCGGCCGACGACCAGCTCGGAGGTGGACCTGCCACCACCCCGGCGCTGCTGCGGGCGGCCCTGTGCGCGGCGGACCTTGGCCGCGGCGGCGCGCTGCTTGGCGTGACCCTTGCGCATCTCGGCGGGCGGCGTCGGGCCCTTGCCCTCCAGGCCCCGGCGCCGCTGGCCGCCGCTGCCGACCTGCGCGCCCTTCTTGCCGGACATGCGGCGGTTGTTCGCGGCCATGACCTACCTGTTCTCTACGGAAAAGTGTGCGTACGTCTATGCAGTGTGCCGCCCGGGGGCCCGGGCGGCACAATCGATCAAGGGCCGGGGCTACCGGGACCCGAGGATCCAGCGCGGACCCTGCGGGCTGTCCTCGATGACCAGACCCGACTGGCCCAGCTGGTCCCGGATGGCGTCGGCGGTGGCCCAGTCCTTGCGGGCTCGGGCGGACTCGCGCTGGTCGAGGACGAGCCGTACCAGGCTGTCGACGACGCCGTGCAGGTCCTCGCCGCGGCCGGCCTCCTCGCCGGCCCACCGCGCGTCGAGCGGGTCCAGGCCGAGGACGCCGAGCATGGCCCGCACCTCGGCGAGCCGGGCGACCGCGGCCTCCTTGTCGTCGGCGGCCAGCGCGCTGTTGCCCTGCCGGACGGTGGTGTGCACCACGGCCATGGCCTGCGGGACGCCCAGGTCGTCGTCCATCGCCTCGGCGAAGGCGGGCGGGACCTCGGCGGCTGGCTCGACCGCGCCCCCGGCCTTCTCCACCACGCGCTGCATGAAGCCCTCGATCCGGGCGAACGCGGACTCGGCCTCGCGCAGCGCGTCCTCGCTGTACTCGATGGTCGAGCGGTAGTGCGGGGTGCCCAGGTAGTAGCGCAGCACGATCGGGCGCCACTGCTTGACCATCTCCGACACCAGCACCGAGTTGCCGAGCGACTTCGACATCTTCTCGCCGCTCATGGTGACCCAGGCGTTGTGCACCCAGTACCGGGCGAAGTCGTCGCCGTAGGCCTTGGCCTGGGCGATCTCGTTCTCGTGGTGCGGGAAGATCAGGTCCAGGCCGCCGCCGTGGATGTCGAAGGCGGAGCCCAGGTACTTGTGGGCCATCGCGGAGCACTCCAGGTGCCAGCCGGGGCGGCCGCGTCCCCACGGCGTCTCCCAGTCGGGCTCACCCGGCTTGGCGGCCTTCCACATGGCGAAGTCGCGCGGGTCGCGCTTGCCGCTGATGCCCTCCTCGGCCGGCTGGCGCATCTCGTCCAGGTCCTGCCTGGACAGCTCCAGGTAGGACGGCCAGGAGCGCACGTCGAAGTAGACGCTGCCGTCGGCCTCGTAGGCGTGCCCGCGCTCGATCAGGACGCGCATCATCTCGACCATCTCGGTCACGTGGCCGGTGGCCCGCGGCTCGTAGGTCGGCGGGAGGCAGCCCAGCGCGTCGTAGCCGTCGTTGAACGCGCGCTCGTTCTCGTACCCGATCGACCACCAGGGGCGGCCCTGCTGGTCCGCCTTGGAGATGATCTTGTCGTCGATGTCGGTGACGTTGCGGATGAACGTCACGTCGTAGCCGCGGTAGGCGAACCAGCGGCGCATGATGTCGAAGTTCAGGTAGGAGCGGACGTGCCCGATGTGGGGTGCCGCCTGCACGGTGGCGCCACACAGGTAGATCGAGACACAACCCGGCTTGAGCGGGGTGAAGTCACGGATCTGCCGGGCGCTGGTGTCGTACAGGCGAATAGTCACCACTCCAGGGTAGTGGGCGCGGGGCAGTGCCTCATGCCCCTTCCCCACAATCCCGGCGCCTCAGAGCACCCCGACGACCTTCCGCGGGGTGATCCGCACGACCACCCGCTGGGCGTCCTGTCCCGAGGCCGGATTGAATTCCGCGTACTTCTTGCCGGTGTACTTGAGGCTCAGTTCGTCGATGAGTTCCGGGCCGCCCTCCGTGGTCATGCCGGCGGTGCCGCGGATCTCGGCGTACTCGTAGGGCTGTTCGGGATTCATGACGACGACCGTCACCCGCGGGTCGCGGTCCAGGTTCTTCTTCTTGCGGCGGTCGACCGTCGTGGAGAAGAGGAGGTCGTCGCCGTCGCGCTTCACCCAGACCGGGGACATCTGGGGACCGCCGTCGGGCTGGAGGGTGCCGACGACGATGAACACCTTGCCGTCGAGCAGGGACTTGAGCCGGTCGGACAGGGCGGCGGACATGGATACCTCCGGAAAGTCAGCGGTGACTCTCCGGGTACCCTCGCACGCTCTCAGCTCACCCGCACCACGAGTGCCGTCGCCACGGCCATCAGCCCCTCGTCGCGGCCCGGGAAGCCGAGCCCGTCGGTGGTGGCGCCGGAGACGGACACGGGCGCGCCGGCCGCCTCCGAGAGGATCTTCTGGGCCTCGTCGCGGCGCTTGCCGATCTTCGGGCGGGGGCCGATCACCTGGACGGCGACGTTGCCGACGGTGAAGCCCGCCGCGCGGACGATCCGGGCGGCCTCGGCGAGCAGGGTGGCGCCGGAGGCGCCGGACCACTCGGGCCGGCCGGTGCCGAAGTGCTGTCCCAGGTCACCGAGCCCGGCCGCGGAGAAGAGGGCGTTGCACGCGGCGTGCGCGACGACGTCGGCGTCGGAGTGGCCGGCCAGGCCCGGTCCCTCGCCCTCCCACCTCAGGCCGGCGCACCACAGCTCCCGGCCCTCCTCGAAGGCGTGGATGTCGGTGCCGATGCCGACCTGGGGCAGCGGCGGCCGCTGGTCAGAAGCCATCGTTGAGCCTCCTGCGGGCCAGGACCGCCTCGGCGAGCACCAGGTCGATGGGGCGGGTGACCTTGAAGGCCTCCTCGTGACCGGGGACGGTCACGACCCCGAGGCCGAGCTGCTCCACCATGCTCGCGTCGTCCGTGACGTCCTCGGTGACGCTCTCGTGGGCGCGCAGCAGGGTGGCGCGGTCGAAGCCCTGGGGCGTCTGGACGGCGCGCAGCCGGGCCCGCTCGGGGGTGGCGACGACCGGCTCGGGCGCGCCGGGTTCGGCCGCGGGCTCGACCTCCTTGACGGTGTCGGCCAGCGGCAGCGCGGGGACGACGGCGGGGGCGCCGTCGCGCACGGCCTCGATGACGGCGTCGACGGTGTCGACGGGGACGAGCGGGCGGGCCGCGTCATGGACGAGGACCACGCCGTACTCGGGGGGCAGGGCGTCCAGGCCGAGCCGGACCGATTCCTGGCGGCTGTCCCCGCCGGGGACGACCAGGAAGTCGGTGCGCTCGGGCAGCGCGTGGGCGTCGAGCAGGGACTTGACCTCGGCGGCGCCGTCCGGCGGGGCGACGACGATCACGAGGGTGACGTGGCGGGACGCGGCGAGGGCACGGACCGCGTGGATGAGCATGGGCGTGCCGTTCAGCGCGCGTAGCGCCTTGGGGGCGCCCGGACCGAGGCGTACGCCCCGGCCGGCGGCGGGAATCACGGCGGCGACGGGGGTCTGCGCGGGTGAGGGGCGCGATTCGTCAGACATCGGTTCCTGTCAGGTTTGTGTGCTCGACCTAGGTGGGTATGGCCTGAGGAGTGCCGCGCGCGACGCCTTGACCGGACCCTTTCCGTGACCCTGGTCGAGCCATCCGCCCGGGCCCGGCACATCAAGTATCGGGGGGTTTGCTCCACGGGCTTCCCGACGTACCGGCTTGCGGGGACGAACATGCCGCAGCGCCCGGCGACAGGGTCAGTGTCATCGGGCACCGCGGCATTGTTACTGTGCTGAGCGTGCTGGGAGCGAGGTATCGCTGCCCATGGCGTGTCAGGAGGCGAGCACCTCGTCGAGCAGGGCCTCGGCCTTGTCCTCGTTCGTGTTCTCCGCGAGAGCCAGCTCGCTCACCAGAATCTGGCGGGCCTTGGCGAGCATGCGCTTCTCACCGGCGGACAGTCCGCGCTCCCGCTCGCGACGCCACAGGTCACGCACGACTTCCGCGACCTTGATGACATCGCCGGAGGCGAGTTTCTCCAGGTTTGCCTTGTAGCGACGGGACCAGTTCGTGGGCTCCTCGGCGTACGGTGCGCGCAGCACCTCGAAGACCCGGTCCAGCCCGTCCTGACCGACCACATCACGCACGCCGACGAACTCCGCATTGTCCGCTGGCACACGTACCGTCAGGTCACCCTGGGCGACCTTCAGCACCAAGTAGGTCTTGTCCACGCCTTTGATCTGGCGAGTTTCGATGGCCTCGATCAGCGCGGCCCCGTGATGGGGATAGACCACGGTGTCGCCAACCTTGAACGTCATGTGACAGGTACCCCTTCCGTGGCTATCCAGGGTAACACGGAAACCGGCGGTTCTGAATGGCGTTTTCGCAGGTCAGGGCATATCTCGGGGCTTGACAACAGCAACCGGAACGTGCTGCGAGGGGCTACCGGAACCGGGTATTCGCAGGTCGGAGGGGCTCTCCGGGCGAGGTGAAACGCGTACGCTACAGGCCCCGAGCCCCCTCTCCAAGTGGGCGAACATCCCGATTTGTCCGGTTCCAAGGGTGCGACTTCCGCTACTCCGTTCGGTGGCCGGAGGCCGATGTGAGCCGAATCCGGAATTGATCAACGGCTGCCGAAGGGGTGGCCGGCGATCAATATCGGGGCGGTCGCGCATTCCTTCACGGAAATTTTGCGCACGGTTATGTGAATGACGTACGAGCCCCCGGGCAATGTGACTGAAGGGTCACTTGTGACTGGAGCGACCAGTGGGTCGGTACCCCCACCCGGTGGGAAGCCGGGGCTCGGAGGAGGGTCGGGTGCGGACGCTCGGGAACGGCTCGGTAGCCTAAGGCCGCTGACAGACACTTAGGGCGGCTTTATCAGGAGCCGCCCCTGCGTTCAAGGAGTTGCCGCCGCCGTGAGCAGCAGCCTTCGACGCGGCGCCCTCGCCGCTTCCGCCATCGTCTTCTCGATCGCCTCGCTCGCCGCGTGCGCGGCCGGAAACAGCTCCCAGACCCTGGAGGTCAAGCCGGACACCGCGGCGACCAGCGTCGGCGACATCAAGGTCCAGAACGCCACGATCATCACCCAGCCCGACCTGAAGTCGACGGGCCCGGCCGTGGTCTCCGCGACCCTGTTCAACATGGGCAGCACCGACCAGACCCTGCAGTCGATCAGCATCGCGGGCTCCAGCGAGGCCGTGAAGCTGAGCCCGGCCAAGGGCCAGAGCAGCCTGACCGTCCCGGCGCACGGCTCGCTGGCCCTCGGCGGCCAGGGCAACGCCTCCGCCGAGATCCCGAGCGGCCGCAGCGCGGTCCAGGACGGCAACGCCCAGCAGGTCACCTTCACCCTCGACAAGACCGGTGCGGTGAGCCTGAGCGCCCTCGTGGTCCCGGCCACCGGCTACTTCGACAAGTGGGGCCCGAGCCAGATCCCGTCCGGCCCGGCCACCGCCTCCCCGGCGCCGGGCGCCACCGCCTCCGGCAGCGCCAAGCCGCGGAAGCACGGCAAGGCCACCGCGTCGCCGTCCGCGGGCGGCACCGCGACCACGGGCACGGGTACGGGCATGGCCGCGACCCCGAGCGACTCCGCCTCGCAGTCGGCCGCCGGCCACTGAGGCGGCCGTAGGCGCCGAGCCGCCGTACACACTGAGCGGCCGTACGCACGAAGGGCGGCACCCCGGCCGGGGTGCCGCCCTTCGTCGTGTTCCGAACGGGCCGGTCTACGGCTCGAACTTGTAGCCGAGGCCGCGCACGGTCACCAGGTAGCGCGGCGCCCCCGGGTCCGGCTCGATCTTGGCGCGCAGGCGCTTGACGTGGACGTCGAGGGTCTTGGTGTCGCCCACGTAGTCGGCGCCCCAGACCCGGTCGATCAGCTGCATGCGGGTCAGCACCCGGCCCGCGTTGCGCAGGAGCATCTCCAGCAGGTCGAACTCCTTCAGCGGGAGGTCGACCTTGGAGCCCGCGACCGTCACCACGTGCCGGTCGACGTCCATGCGGACCGGGCCGGCCTCCAGCGCGGCCGGGGTGACCTCCTCCGGCTCGCCGCGGCGGCGCAGCACCGCGCGGATGCGGGCGACCAGCTCGCGCGAGGAGAACGGCTTGGTGACGTAGTCGTCGGCTCCTATCTCGAGACCGACGACCTTGTCGATCTCGCTGTCCTTCGCGGTCACCATGATCACGGGGACGTTGGAGCGGCCGCGCAGCTGGCGGCACACCTCGGTGCCGGGCAACCCCGGCAGCATGAGGTCGAGGAGGACGAGGTCGGCGCCGTTGCGCTCGAACTCGTCGAGGCCGTCGGGGCCGGTCGCCGCCACGGCGACCTCGAAGCCCTCCTTGCGGAGCATGTACGACAGGGCGTCGGAGAAGGACTCCTCGTCCTCGACGACGAGCACACGGGTCACGGAAGGACCTCCGGGGCGGGAAGCGGTTCGTACGGGGATGACTCGGTGGGGCCGCCGGCCTCGTCGTCGAGGTCGGGGTCGGGGTGCTGCTGTGCGCGGTCGCGGGCCGATCCCGCCTCCGGCAGCCTCAGGGTGAAGGTGGAGCCCTGGCCTTCGGCGCTCCAGACCGTGACCTCCCCGCCGTGCGAGGCGACCACGTGCTTGACGATCGCGAGACCCAGGCCGGTGCCGCCGGTGGCCCGGGAGCGGGCCGGGTCGACGCGGTAGAAGCGCTCGAAGATGCGCTCCTTGTCCTTGTCGGAGATGCCGATGCCCTGGTCCGTGACGGCGAGCTCGATCATCTCGCCGCCGGGGGCGTTGACCCGGCGCGCGGCTATGCCCACGCGGGTGCGGGCCGGGGAGTAGTTGACGGCGTTCTCGACCAGGTTGCCGAGGGCGGCGGCGAGCTGGCCGCGGTTGCCCCAGACGTGCAGGTCGGCCGTGCCGCCGGCGGCCATGGTGATCTGCTTGGTCCCCGCCTGGTGCCGGCAGCGGTCGACGGCCTCGGCGACCAGTTCGTCCACCCGGATGGGCTCGGCGTCCTCGAGCGGGTCGTCGTTCTGCACCCGCGAGAGGTCGATCAGCTCCTGGACCAGGTTGGTCAGCCGGGTCGCCTCGATCTGCATGCGGCCCGCGAAGCGCTGGACGGCCTCGGGGTCGTCCGACGCGTCCATGACGGCCTCGGAGAGCAGGGAGAGCGCGCCGACCGGAGTCTTCAGCTCGTGGCTCACGTTCGCGACGAAGTCGCGTCGCACCGCCTCGATCCGGCGGGCCTCGGTCAGGTCCTCGACCAGCAGCAGGACCAGCCGGGAGCCGAGCGGGGCCACACGCGCGGAGACGGCGAGGGCCTCGCCGCGTCCGGTGCCGCGCCGGGGCAGGTCCAGCTCGACCTGGCGTATCTCGCCGTCGCGTCTGGTGTCCCGGGCCATCTGGAGCATCGGTTCGACGGCGAGCTTGCCGCCGCGGACCAGTCCGAGGGCGTAGGCGGCGGAGCTGGCCTTGACCACGGCGTCGCCCTCGTCGAGGACCACGGCCGAGGAGCGCAGCACCGAGAGCACGGTGTCCACGCCGGGCGGGAGTACGGGATCGGTGTGCAAGGAAGTCCTGGTCGGTCGCTTCTGGTCGCGTTCGCTCCAGCGGAACGCCAGCATGGCGATGACACCGGTGAGCACCCCGGCGATCGCTGCCGCTGCGGCGACCGCCGCGTTCACGTCCATGCGTCAAGGTTAGGCATGGCGTACGACATGGCCACAGCCGTGAGAGTGCGACCTCGAACACTCGTCGCCCAGAGTTCACCTGGGAGCCAGTATTGGTTCATTTGGGGTGGCGGAAACGGACGCGTACGGCGCAGAACGTGGGAGCGTGGGGTTCGCACCGCCGGTTTCGCCAGGGGCGCGCGCGTGATGTGACGGCCCCCGGAACCCCCGAAACACACGTATGAGAGGGAACCCTGATGCGGGACGCGTACCACGAGGAACTGGACTCGATCGGCGACGGTCTGGTGGAGATGGCCCGGCTGGTCGGCTCCGCGATCGGACGCGCCACGACCGCCATCCTCGACGCCGATCTCAAGCTGGCCGAGAGCGTGATCGAGGCGGACCAGAAGGTCGACGAGCTCCAGCACGACCTGGAGGCCCGGGCGATAGCCCTGCTGGCCCGGCAGCAGCCGGTGGCGACCGACCTCCGTATCGTCGTCACCAGCCTGCGCATGTCGGCCGACCTGGAGCGCTCCGGCGACCTCGCCCAGCACGTGGCGAAGCTGGCGCGGCTGCGCTTCCCCGAGCGGGCGGTCCCGCAGGACCTGCACGCGACCATCCTGGAGATGGGCCAGCTCGCCCAGCGCCTGATGGCGAAGGCCGCCGAGGTCATCGTCACCAAGGACGTCGACCTCGCCCTCCAGCTGGAGCAGGACGACGACGAGATGGACCTGCTGCACCGCACCCTCTTCCAGCACCTGATCGACGAGCGCTGGAAGCACGGCATCGAGACGGCCGTGGACGTCACCCTGCTCGGCCGCTACTACGAGCGGTACGCCGACCACGCCGTGGCCGTCGCCAAGCGCGTCGTCTTCCTGGTCACGGGCGAGCACGCCAGCGACCTCCAGTCGGCGACCGGGGTCGAGGGCGCGTAAACCCGCGGGGCCGGGCCGCCCGGGCGCGGGGGCGCCTCCGTGCGCCGTTGATGCGCCGGGCGGAACGGGCATGAAATGGACGAGGGCACCCTGCCCCAGCGTCTAGGAGGGACCCATGGCCGATTCCCCCAGCACCACGCCCGACCCCACGCAGGAACACGAGACCGAGCAGCCCGCCGAGATCAGGAGCCTGCCGCTGGTCGCCGCCTGCGGCTGCGGCTCCGGGTGCGGCTGCGGCTGCCAGTCGGGCGGCCCCTGCCAGTGCGGCTGACGGACGGTACGACGTCTCGGGGCCGGTGTGAACCTGTTCACACCGGCCCTTCCCGTGCACCCGGGTCCTGCCCCCGTCGGCCGGTCACGGCCCCTGGGCGCGCCGGTGCAACTCCTCCAGCGCGTCCTGGAGCGTGGTCGTCCGGTACCAGTCCAGCCACACCCCCGCCTCCCGGGCGACGGTGTCCAGCGCGCCCAGTTCGGCCCCGGTGTAGGCGTGCCCCGGCCGCTCGTGATGGGTGGAGAGCATGCCCTGCGGCCGTCCGGCCGACCCCGGGATGGGGGTGCTCTGCACGGAACGGCTGTGCGCGGCGAGCATCATGGCCCGGGAGGGCTCGTCGAAGAACGGGGTCGTGACGACGTCGTCGACGACGACCCGCTCGCTCTTGCGGGCGGCCTCCCCGCAGCAGGTGCAGGTGTCGTCGATGACCGCGAAGAAGCGCACGAACTCGGCGGGCAGACCGCAGGTGGACTCCAGCCACAACGTGTTGTCGCTGGGGTCGATGAGCTGGACGCTGGCCATGTGCGAGTGGGTGATCGTGCAGACGGTGTCCCGCAGCGCGTCGAGGAACACCGGCAGCGGCAGCGGCCCGTCGGGCGACGCGGGGAGGAAGGCGACCGCGGGCGGGGCGGCCCGCCCCCGAAGGGGGAACCACGGGTCGCCGTTCCGCGGCGGCGGGGTCTGCGCGAGGGCCGCCGCCAGCCGCACGGGTTCGATGCCGTGCTCCCGGCCGACGGCGCGGAGCAGCGTGTCGGCGGCCTCGGCGCCCGGCAGGCCGTAGCGCTCCATGAGCATGCCGTGCGCGCGGGCGACGAGGGCCCGGCCGAGCAGCGCGTGACGCAGTTCCACGGCGTGCCGGCGCAGTTCCACGGCCTGCGGGCGCAGCAGCGGGCCGACCGGTACCGAGCCGGTGGCGGCCGAGGCGAGGACGGCGCCGAAGGCTTCGGACACTGTCGGGAACAGCTCGGGCCCCTCGGCGTCCGGCGGCCGTACCCGCGCGAGGACGGCCTCGACGCAGGCGGGGCAGGCGGCCAGGAACAGCCTGCGGCCGTGCGTGGCGGCGACGCCGGTGAACCGGTACAGAGTCGCGGCGGCGGCCGGGGACAGCCGGCGCAGACCACCGAGGTCGAGGACGAGTTGGGCGGGTCCCGGCGCGCAGAGCGCGGTGTCCAGAGCGACGCTCGTGTCGGCGTCGCCGTACAGCGCCAGGACCGTCAGCCGGCCCGTCACCAGCCCGGGTACGGCCAGATCCGCCACGGTCCGGCAGGTGAAGTGCTCCATCGCGGGCCCCCTGCATGCGCGCGCCACGGGATCCCACGGGTCCCCTGGCTTGGCCCTGCTCCCAGCGTAGTCGCGCCGGGGTGCCCCGTCAGCCTCGTACGACGTCGTATACGGGAGCGGGTCCGCCACGCCGCCCGGCGCCGGGAGTCATGGGCTTCGGGGTCACGTCCGTCCGGCGGCGAGCACGTCCTGCGGGCGCAGGGCGCGGCCGACCACGGCGTGCGCGGTGTCGACCAGGCGCCGGTGGTGGCGCAGCGCGTACGCGCGCAGGGCGGCGCGGGCCGCGGGCAGGTCGAGATCGCCGGACTCGGCGAGCATCCCGGTGGCCATGTCGACGGCCGCCTTCGCGGAGAGGGCGGCCTGGACCCGGCTGATGACGTCGGTCGGCCGCAGTGGCTCGGGGCTCCAGTTGACCAGGGCGACGGCCGTGACGTCGGCGAGCGCCTGGGCCAGCTCCACGTCCAGCGGGGGCAGGCCGCCCGGCCGGCGCAGCAGGAGGTTCACGGCGCCGACGGTCTGCCGGTGCACCCGCAGCGGCAGCGCGTGCAGGGAGCGGTAGCCGCGCCCCAGCGCGAACGGCGCCACCGCGGGCCAGTGGTCCGTGCCGCCCGACAGATCGGGCACGTCGATCCGGCGGCCCTCCCGGAAGCTGTCCAGGCAGGGGCCCTCGTCGGCCTGGAGCTGGAAGAACTCCACGAGCGCGGCGTCGTCCTCGGTGACGGCCAGCGGGCGCAGGTCGCCGCGGGCGGAAACCACGAGGACGCCGACCCCGTCGGCGCCGGTGATGCGGACACAGTGCTGGGCCAGGCGCTCGACGAGCACCACCGGGTCGATGTCGTCGGCGAGGGAGTCGGCCAGGCCGACGAGCGCCTCCGCGAGCTGCTGTTCACGGCCCATCACCGTTCACCGTCCCTTCCCTCGTCATCGCGGTCATGTCCGTCCTCGCCCACGTCGGCCCCGCCCTGCCCCGGGGGACGTCCCCGCCGACCGCCGTCGCCACCGCCGCCACCGGCGTCCGGCCGTGGCTCCGGCTCGAAGCGGAGCTTGCGGGCCAGGACGTCCCGGGCCACCTGGCTGACCGTGCGGCCGTCGGCGTACGCGCGGGCCCGCAACCGGTCCAGGGCCTGCTCGGGGTCCGCCTCAAGCTGCACCATCACCATGCCGACCGCCTGGTAGACCTCGGTGTGGTCGGACTCCGAGGCCGCCATCCAGGACGCTACATCGTCGTCGTCCCTGTCATCCGTGGCATCGGCGTGCTCGGCGGTCTGGAGGCTCATCAGCGCGTAGGTGACCGCGTCCCGCACCCACAGCGCGGTCCGCAGATCCGGCTCCGCGAGCCCTCCGGCGCCGTCGCTGTACAGGTCGAGGGTGCCGATCGCGGCGCCGTTGACGCCGAGGGGCAGGGAGAAGACCGCGCGGACGCCGAGTCCCACCGCCTCGGTCGCGAAGATCGGCCAGCGGCGGGCGTCGCGGCCCTGGGTGAGGTCGGCCGCGATGACGGGGGCGCCCTGGTCGAGGGCGGTCTGGCAGGGCCCGTCCCCCACCGTGTACTGCAGCTCCGCGAGCCGGGCGGCGACCCGGTCGCTGGCGCACCAGGTGATGCGCACGCCCTTCCCGCCGGAGATCGACACCGAGGCTCCATCGACCGGCAGCAGCCGTACGCACGCCTCGCACAGCGCGGTCGGGACCCGCTGCGGGTCCTCGGCGCCCCGCGCGGCCGCGGCCAGCGTCTCACTCACCCGCAGACGCGCCTGCCCGTCGGACGGCACGCCACCGCCGTCCGGCGGCCGGGGCTCCTCCGGCGGCATGGTCATCACCCCCGTCGAGCCGCGCGATCAACAGACATGATCCACCAAGTATCCCGTCCGGCCCCGTCCGCTTTCGGAAGAACCGATCCGTGCGTCGAGTTCCCCGCCGGGGAAAAGCAATCGCGCGCGATTGCGCGGAGCGAACCCGCGTCCCGCCCGGAGGACGAGTCCGCACGCGGGAACCGTGGGAGCGCTCTCCCGCCGGCCACCGGAGCCGCCTGTGTCGTGCGGCCCGCGAGGGGTACCGAAAAGGGACGAACGGGGGTCGCTGCCGCTCCCATCCGGAGGGAAGACTCGTGCTCTCGGACAAGTCGCGTCCCGTCATCACAGCGACGCTGCCGACCGTCGGCGAACACATCGGCGAGATCGCCCAGCGCTTCTACCGGCGCCTGTTCTCCGAGCATCCCGAGCTCATGGACGGCGTCTTCAACCGGGGCAACCAGGTGCACGGCCACCAGCAGCAGGCGCTGGCCGGCTCGGTGGCCGCCTTCGCCACGACCCTGGTGGAGACACCGGCGCGGGTGCCGGAACAGCTGCTCCGGCGGATCGCGCACAAGCACGCCTCGCTCGGCATACGCCCCGACCAGTACCAGGTCGTCCACGACGACCTGATGTGGGCGATCGTCGACGTCCTGGGCGACGCGGTCACCCCGGAGGTCACCGCGGCCTGGGACGAGGTCTACTGGCTGATGGCCAACGCACTGATCAACCAGGAGCGCGGCCTGTACAGCGCCCGAGGGGTCCGGCCGGAGACGGTCTGGCGGGACTGGCAGGTGGTGCGGAAGATCCAGGAGACCGACGACGTGGTGACCTTCGTGGTCCGGCGCATCGACGACCGCCTGGTGAAGACCTCGCTGCCCGGCCAGTACGTCACCGTGCGGATGCGGATGTCCGACGGCACGCTCCAGCCCCGCCAGTACAGCCTGACCCGGGCCGACGACGGCGAGCACCGCCAGTTCTCGGTCAAGCGGGTGCGCGGCGAGGGCGGCGACCCCGACGGCGAGATGTCGGCGCTGCTGCACGACTCGGTGGGCCTGGGCGACGTGCTGACGCTGTCCCTGCCGTACGGCGACGTCGTGCTCGACGACTCGGGGCGCCCGGTGGTGTTCGCCAGCGCGGGCATCGGCGTCTCCCCCATGGCCGGGATGATCTCCCACCTGGCGGCGGCCGAGTCCGGGCTGTCGATCACCGTGCTGCACGCCGATCTCGACGAGGCGTCCTTCCCGCTGCGCCGGCAGGTGGTCAACGACGTGCTGGCGCTGGAGAACGCCCGGATGTACCTCTGGTACGAGAAGGGCGCGCAGAGCCTGGAGCCGGTGGACGGGGTCTTCGAGGGGCTGATGGACCCCACCGCCGCCGGCCTGGCCGACGACGCCCTGTACTACCTGTGCGGCCCGCTGCCGTTCATGCAGGCGGTGCGCAGCCGGCTGATCGACCACGGCGTGGCCCCGCACGACATCCAGTACGAGGTCTTCGGCCCGGACCTGTGGCAGGCCGACCTGGACTGACCGTCATCGGTAGTCCTCCGGGTGCCCCTGCATCCAGCGGTTGATCCCGTCCCGTGTCCCGGTGAGCAGGGCCTGGTGCTTCTTCAGGTTCCCGAAGGAGCGGTCACCGCCCAGTTCGGTCCGCAGGCCCGCGATCCGGGCGAGGGGCTCCCTGAAGTGCGCCGGGCCCCGCGGGTCCGCCTTCATCGCCCGGTCGAGGCTGTTCAGCTCGTCGAGCACCCGTCCCAGGAAGTACCGGCAGTTCCCCGTGGTCGTACAGCCGTCGTTGTAGGTGGCCTGCAGCCGGGCGAACACGTCGCGGACCCTCTCGGCTCCCGGCGCCGGTTCCGTCGTGCCCGCGGCGGACGGCTCCCCGGCTGCGGACGCCGACGCCGATGCCGGTGCCGCCGTGCGGACCTCGCGGGCGGGTGACGTCCCGTCGCCCGAAGTCGTGCCCGTGCCGCCGGAGCAGGAGAGCGACAGGGACGCCAGGACCACGACGAGCGTGGAGCCGCCGAGAGACCGCCGTGCACGCGTTTTGATCATGCCGCGTACGACTCTCCGGGGGGCCCACTGGTTGTGCTCGCCCGGGACCGAGTTGACGGCTTCTCACCCGGCCCGCGCGGACTCGGTCGTGGGCCTTGCCCAGCGGGGCGTCGAGGGGGCTCGGAGTGACCGCGCCGGGCGCCCCGTGGGCCCGGATGTCATCAAGGCGCCGAGTTCGTCCGGGTACCTGACACTGCCTCGGGGTACCCGCTTCGCAGCACGGTCCATGACCGAGTCCGGTACGCGGTGACAGCAACGGAGAACCAGATGAAGGTCCGCCGATCAGCAGCCCTGCCGACCGCGCCGATCCCGGCGGATCCGCAGTCCGCCCAAGTCCTGTCGGGCCGCTACCGGTTGGGAGCGAGGATCGGATCGGGAGGCATGGCCGACGTCTACGAGGGCGTCGACACGCGCCTTCGGCGCCCCGTGGCCGTCAAGGTCTTCCGGCCGGGCCACGACCCGCAGAGCGAGGACCGTCTCACCTCGGAGGCCGTCCTCCTCGCCCGCCTGCACCACCCCGGACTGGTCACCGTCTACGACGCCGGCCGTCACGACGACCGCACCTACCTGGTCATGGAACTGGTCAACGGCCCGACCCTGCGCGGCCTCCTGGCCTGCGGAGCGCTGCCTCAGCGGCGCGCGGCGGAGATGGGCGCCGGCCTCGCGCGAGCGCTCGCCCACGTCCACCGGGCCGGCATCGTGCACCGGGACGTCAAACCGTCGAACGTCCTGCTCGACACGGCCGGCGACCCCCACCTCGCCGATTTCGGCATCGCGCTCCTGGCGAACGCCACCCGCCACACGGCGCCGGACGTGCTGACGGGCACCGCTGCCTATCTGGCGCCCGAGCAGGTCGAGGGCAGGCGCGTCGGACCGGCCACGGACGTCTACGCGCTCGGCCTGGTCCTGCTGGAGTGCCTGAAGGGCGAACTGGAGTACCAGGGGTCCCCGTTGGAGGCGGCGATAGCCCGCCTCCACCGCCCGCCCTCGGTCCCCACCTGGTTCTCCTCGGACCTGGCGGCCCTGCTGCGGGCCATGACCGCGCAGGACCCCGAGGCGCGCCCGGACGCCCACCAGTGCGAGAAGGCCCTCGCCACCCTGACCATTGGCAACCGCCCGTACCCGCTGCCGCTCTCGGGACCTCCCGTGAACGGCCTCCCGGCGCCTCGTGCCGCCCGCCCGGACGCGGACGAGCCCGTCCGGACCGAAAGGGTGGCGGCCGCCCGGGGCGGCCTTCCGGACGGCGCCCGGCACAACCGCCGCCTGACGGTGGGCACCGCCCTGGCCGCGCTCTCCGTGGCCCTGGGGACGGCCCTCGCCGTCGCCCCGGGCATCGGCGGAAACAGCGACGACCACACCGAGGCGGCCTCGACCGCCTCGACCCCCGCGCACCCGCCCTCCAGCACGCCCGCGCCCGAAAGCAGTCCGAGTGCCGCCCCGTCGACCGGATCTCGCACCGAGCCCGTCTCCAGGCTGCTCGGCGCCTCCGACCGGACGGCCCCGACGGACAAGGGGCCGGCCCGACGTCATGGCACCGGAGCCCACAAATCGGGTCCGCACCACTCCGGAGGCGCGGACCACCACGGGCGCCACGCACCGCACGGCACCCCGGACTCCCCCGGAAAGGCCCACAAGCCCACGCCCGGCCCGACGGGGCAGGAAGACGGCTGAGGGAACCGAGGGAGCAGGACACCCGAGGGCCCGCAGCCCTCGCCGTGACCGCCGCGGCGGCCGTGAAAATCGCGCGCCGGCCGGCGGAGCACGGTGATGGACAACCCGCGTGGAGAAGACTCCGGAGTTCCCCGTTCTGCTGCGGATGATCGACGAACGGGCCGGCGCGTTCCGGGCCACGGTCATCTCCGCGCCCGACCTCGACGTGCGGGTGCCGACCTGCCCCGAGTGGACGCTGCTGGATCTGGTGCGGCACCTGGGTGGGGTGCACCGCTTCTGGGCCGCGGCCGTCGGCGCCGGCCCGGCTGCCGCGCCACCGGCCGAGTCCGCGTCCGCGCACGCCGAGGCCGCGCCTCGGGAACGCGAGGCCCTGCTGGCGTGGTCGGCCGCGTCGACGCGGCGGCTGCTGGACGCGCTGCGCGAGGCCGGCCCGGATCGCGGTTGCTGGACGTGGTGGGGTCGGTCGGAGTCGCCCCGGACCTCCGGCGCCGTCGCCCGGCACCAGCTCCAGGAGGTCGCGGTGCACACCTACGACGCCCGGATCGCCCTGGGCGCCCCGCAGCCGCTGCCGCAGGAGGCGGCACTCGACGGCGTCGAGGAGTTCCTGTCCACCTGCTGCGCGTGGGCGAGCCCCTGGCCGCACAAGCCCGCGGCCGTCGACTTCCACGCCACCGAGGGCCGCTCCTGGCGCCTCTCGCTCTCCGCCGACGGCGCACGGACCACGCGTCTCTCCGCGCCCGGCACCGCTGCCGGCGAGGCCCCGGACGCGGCCGGCGCCTCCGCCCGGGGCACGGCCGGTGAACTGGTCCTCGCCCTGTACGGCCGTATTCCGGTCGACTCACTGGACCTCGACGGCGACCGGCACCTTTTCGACCTGCTCCAGGCCTGGGAGCCGGAGGGGTAGGCAAGCCGGTCGTTCCCGCGGCCGGCACACGGTCTCGTCCGAACGACGGTGAACGGGGCCGAGCCGGAGGAAAACCGAGTCGGCCGCACTTCTCACCGCGGCACGGGGGACGGGCCGCGGCCGGTCGCCGTCGTTCGTGGAGCTAGGCCGCCTCGGGCCGCGCCGCGCGTATGTCCGGGACGGGCTCCTGCGCGTCCTCGAGCGGGAAGGTCTCGTCTTCCCCGAAGTCGGGGGCCTGGAAGGGGTTGGTCGCCGGGGGCGGCGATACCGCCGTGGAGCGGCGGGGTTGCCCTTCCAGGGCGGAGAACAGCGACGTCGTGTCGATGGGAGGCTCTCTTTCGTGGCAGGTCCCCGAAGGGGGGCCTGGATGTGCCGTGACCCGGCACAACGGTCCTACAGCTTGGTCATCTTGGCGTACGGGCTCAAGATCCGCATCTGCGCCGAGCCGAAATCCACGAGGGCCGCGATTCCGTCCTCGATGCCGATCACCCGGCCGAGGCCGTACACGTCGTGGGTGACCTGGTCGCCCACGGCGAAGTGCTTGGGAGCCGGTGTGACCGGGGCCTTGAAGGGGCTGGTGGGGAGGTGACGCTTCGGCGCAGCAGGCTTTGTCATGGTTCAGTATGCGCCCCCGCGCATCCCGTTCGCTGTGGCCGTCGGCACAGATCACATCGGCTGCCCCCGCCTCATGCCACTGACCTGGGGCTTCGTGGGTGCCTGGGATTTCCGGATTCCTCGGCCGGGCAACCCTGATCAAGGATTTACCCGTTCCGCGTTGTTCGTGGTAGGCGGTGTGGCTAGCGTTCCTGAGCCCCCCATGCGCGGATCTCGCATCGGCATCGATCGGCAGCATCCGACTGTCATGCGCAGACCACTCGGTCCCCATCGCCACCACAAGAAGGGCCTTTCCTTGCTCTCAAGGAGACGTCGGGCGGCGTCCACCGCCGCCCTGCTGTCCACCACGGCACTCATATCGACCGGATGGCTCACGGCCACCGCGTCCGCCGCACCGTCGGCCACCGGGGCGCCCCACGTCAGACACCTGTGCTCCCACGCCGTCACGCCGGGCCACGTGGCGTGCCTCGCCGAGGCACGCACCGACGTCGTCCAGCACCTGACCGTCAGCCCGGACACCACACCGTCCGGCTACGGCCCCTCGGACCTGCAGAGCGCCTACAACCTGCCGTCCACCACCGCCGGTTCGGGCCGCACCGTCGCGATCGTCGACGCCATGGACGACCCCGCCGCGGAGTCCGACCTCGCCGCCTACCGGTCCCAGTACAACCTTCCCGCCTGCACCACGGCGAACGGCTGTTTCCGCAAGGTCAACCAGAGCGGCGGCACCACCTACCCGACCGCGGACCCCGGCTGGGCCGGCGAGATCTCTCTCGACCTCGACATGGTCAGCGCCGCCTGCCCGCAGTGCCACATCATGCTCGTCGAGGCCTCCTCCGCGAACACGGCCGACATCGGCACGGCCGAGAACGAGGCGGTCGCCCTCGGGGCGAAGTACGTCTCCAACTCCTTCGGCGGCACCGAGGACCCGACCGAGACCACCGCCGACGTCCAGTACTTCAACCACCCCGGCGTCGCCATCACCGTCAGCGCGGGGGACAGCGGCTACGGCGTCCAGTACCCGGCCTCCTCGCCCTACGTCACCGCGGTCGGCGGCACCTCCCTCAGCCGCGCGGGCAACACCCGTGGCTGGAGCGAGTCGGTCTGGTCCAGTGACAGCACCGACGGCACCGGATCCGGCTGCTCCGCCGACGAGGCGAAGCCCACCTGGCAGTCCGACACCGGCTGCGCCAAGCGCACCGTCGCCGACGTCTCCGCGGTCGCCGACCCGGCCACCGGCGTCGCCGTCTACGACACCTACGGCGCCTCCGGCTGGGACGTCTACGGCGGCACCAGCGCCTCCGCGCCCCTCATCGCGGCCACCTACGCGCTCGCCGGCACCCCGACCGCGAGCAGCTACCCGTCCTCGTACCCCTACGGCCACGCGTCGGCGCTGAACGACGTCACCTCGGGCAGCGACGGCACCTGCCCGACGAGCTACCTGTGCACCGCCGGCACCGGCTACGACGGCCCGACCGGCCTCGGCACCCCCAACGGCACCACCGCCTTCGCCGACGGCGCCAACACCGTCAACTCGCTGCAGCCCGGCCGGAAGCTCACCTCCGGCCACCGTCTGAGCAGCGCGAACATCACGCTCACGATGGGCAGCGACGGCAACCTGGTCGCCTACCTCAAGACGAACGGCACGAGCAGCGGCGGCCCGGCGATCTGGTCCAGCCACACCTCCGGCCACGCCGGTGCCTACGCCTCCATGCAGACCGACGGCAACCTCGTCGTCTACTCGAGCACCGGCAGCGCGCTCTGGTCCACCCACACCAACGGCCACTCCGGTGCCTACTTCATGGTGCAGGACGACGGCAACATGGTCGTCTACGCCCCCGGCACCGGGGGCGCGCTGTGGTCGGACGGCACCTATGCGCGCTCGACGAAGATCGGCTCGGGCCAGAAGCTCCAGGGCGGCTGGTGGGCCCAGACGCAGTACACGCGCCTTGTGATGCAGCCGGACGGCAACTTCGTGATCTACCGCAAGCACGACGGCAAGGCGATCTGGTCCGCCGGCACCTCCGGCCACGCCGGCGCCTACGCCTTCATGCAGACCGACGGCAACCTCGTCGTCTACCCGAGCACCGGCAGCGCGCTCTGGTCCACCCACACCAGCGGCCACAGCGGCGCGTACGCCCTGCTGCAGAGCGACGGCAACTTCGTCGTCTACACAAGCACCGGCGGCCCCGGCAAGGGCGGCGCACTGTGGGCCGCCAACACACGGTCGTACGTCCCCTGAGCCGTCCGTTCTCCTGAAATGGACGATGCCCCGGGGCGACCCCGGTGCATCGACAAGCCCCCTGCCGGCGGAGAAACCGCAGGCAGGGGGCTTGATCGACACCCGTACCCGACAGCGCCTTCACCCGAATGGCGCAACATGACGTGCCACCCACATGGGCGAAGATCAAGCTGACTAGTGCCCCACCGAGGCAATCCGTGAAAGGGGAACCAAATGCGCATTCGACGAATCCTCGCCGCCGTCATCGCCACGACAGCCCTCGCCGGACTCGGCCTCACAGGCGCCGCCACCGCCACCGCCGCCACCGCACAGGGTGCCCCGTCCTACGTCACCCCTTCTCAGTGCAGGGCGGGAGGCGGAGTGCCCGCGATCAATGAGCCGGGCAACCTCTGCAAGGGCGGTACGCACGACGGGGAGAAGGTCGACTGAACGCCACGAGGCGCCCCGCCGCCACGCGCCGCGGGGCGCTCCCGCGCGAGCGTGGCCGGGAGCGGGCCCGGGCCATGAAAATGCCCCCGAGTCGCGCCGTCTGCGCAGCTCAGGGGCATGATCGCAATACCTACTTCTTCTTGCCCTGGTTCTTGACCGCCTCGATCGCCGCCGCGGCCGCCTCCGGGTCGAGGTAGCGGCCGCCGGGGGTGGTCGGCTTGAAGTCGGCGTCCAGCTCGTAGTAGAGCGGGATGCCCGTCGGGATGTTCAGGCCCGCGATGTCGGCGTCGGAGATGCCGTCGAGGTGCTTGACGAGGGCGCGGAGCGAGTTGCCGTGGGCCGCGATCAGGACCGTGCGGCCGGTCAGCAGGTCGGGGACGATGGCGTCGTACCAGTACGGCAGCATGCGCAGGACGACGTCCTTCAGGCACTCCGTCCTCGGGCGCAGCTCCGGCGGCAGCGTGGCGTAGCGCGCGTCGTCGAACTGGGAGAACTCGGAGTCGTCCGCGAGCGGGGGCGGCGGGGTGTCGTAGGAGCGGCGCCAGAGCATGAACTGCTCCTCGCCGAACTCGGCGAGCGTGGCCGCCTTGTCCTTGCCCTGGAGGGCGCCGTAGTGGCGCTCGTTCAGGCGCCAGCTGCGGTGGACCGGGATCCAGTGGCGGTCGGCGGCCTCGAGGGCCAGCTGCGCGGTGCGGATCGCGCGCTTCTGGAGGGACGTGTGGACCACGTCGGGCAGCAGGCCGGCGTCCTCGAGCAGCTCACCGCCGCGGACCGCCTCCTTCTCGCCCTTCTCGTTGAGGTTGACGTCCACCCAGCCGGTGAACAGGTTCTTCGCGTTCCACTCGCTCTCGCCGTGGCGGAGGAGGATCAGCTTGTACGGTGCGTCGGCCATGCCTCAGAGCGTAATCCACGCGTTCGGGGCATCGCCCGGGCCGACCGGTGGGTGGACCGCTGACGGCGTCTGTTAATCCAGTGGCCGCTGTCAGACCCCCTCTGTAAGTTGTGCTTACCGCTTGAGCTGCTTACAGCGCCTGTATCGAGGCGCCCGTCACCGTGGGGGTCCTGTCATGTCCGCCGCTCGTCTCCGACGTGCTGCCCGGGAAACCGTCTCCGGGCTCCCCCGCGAGTTCTGGTGGCTGTGGACCAGCACCCTCGTCAACCGGCTCGGCGCGTTCGTGGCCACCTTCATGGCCCTCTACCTCACGCTCGACCGCGGCTACTCGGCCTCGTACGCCGGTCTCGTCGCCTCGCTGCACGGGCTCGGCGGGGTCGTCTCCTCGCTGGGCGGCGGGGTGATGGCCGACCGGCTGGGGCGGCGGCCGACCCTGCTCGTCGCCCAGTCGGCCACCGCCGCCGCCGTGGCGCTGCTCGGGTTCATGACCGATCCGGTCGCCATCGCCGGTGTCGCCTTCCTCGTCGGCATGGCCTCCAACGCCTCCCGGCCCGCGGTGCAGGCGATGATGGCGGACATCGTCCGGCCCGAGGACCGGGTGCGGGCCTTCTCGCTCAACTACTGGGCCATCAACCTCGGGTTCGCGGTGTCCTCCGCGGCCGCCGGGTTCATCGCCGAGAACAGCTATCTCGCCGGGTTCCTGATCGAGGCCGGGATGACGGCCGTGTGCGCGGTCGTCGTGTTCCTCAAGCTGCCCGAGTCGCGGCCCACGGCCTCGGCCAGGCAGGCGGACGGCGACGTCGGCCTCGGCACGGTGCTGCGCGACGGGCGGTACATGGCCGTCGTCGGGCTCTCCTTCCTCGTCGCCCTGGTCTTCCAGCAGGGCTCGGTGGGGCTGCCGGTGGCCATGGGGCGGGCCGGGTTCTCGCCCGCCGACTACGGCATGGCCGTCGCCGTCAACGGCGTCCTGATCGTCGCCCTGCAGATCCCCGTCACCCGGTTCATCGAGCACCGCGACCCGCGCACCCTGCTGGTCGTCTCCTCGGTCCTCGCGGGGTACGGCTTCGGGCTCACCGCCTTCGCCGGGTCGGTCGGCGTCTTCATGCTCACCGTGTGCGTGTGGACCCTCGCCGAGATCGTCAACGCGCCGACCCAGACCGGGCTGGTCGTGCGGCTCTCGCCGGTGCACGGGCGCGGGCGCTACCAGGGCGTGTACACCCTGTCGTGGTCCGTCGCCGCGCTGGTCGCGCCCCTGATGTCGGGCGCGGTCATCGACCGGTTCGGCGCCGGGTGGCTGTGGGCGCTGTGCGCGGTGGTGGGGACGGTCGCGGGGCTCGGGTACGCGGTGCTCATGCGCCGCCTCCCGCAGGAGGGCATGGTGCCGGCCGCGGTGCGGGCGGAGGCCGGTGCGGAGGTCGGTACGGCCTGACACCAGCCCGTACGGCCCGGCCCGGAAGGCGTGGCGCACGTCACATCCGGCCGTGTCACAGTCCTCGGGAGCGTCCCGTCGTAGAGGTGTAAGCAGCGGCAACCACACAGGAGCAGACCATGGACGCTCGGCTGAACCTCCACACCAACCCCGTCGTCGGCAAGATGCTCAAGCACTTCAACGCGGCGGGCAAGGTGATCGCGGACTCCACGCTGCCCGCCGCCACGCAGGAGCTGGTGAAGATCCGTGCCAGCCAGATCAACGGGTGCGCGTTCTGCACCGACATGCACACCAAGGACGCCACGGCCGCCGGTGAGACGGCCACCCGGCTGAACCTGGTCGCCACCTGGAGGGAGGCCACGGTGTTCACGGACGCCGAGCGGGCCGCCCTGGAGCTGGCCGAGCAGGGCACCCGGATCGCGGACGCGGCGGGCGGGGTGACGGACGAGGCGTGGGCGAACGCCGCCAAGCACTACGACGAGGACCAGCTCGCCGCCCTGGTGGCCATCATCGCCCTGATCAACGCCTACAACCGGGCGAACGTGATCGTCCAGCAGCCCGCCGGCGACTACGTGGCCGGCATGTTCGGCTGACGCGCGGCGAGACCCGGGGGGCGGCGGTCACGGGTGCATCCGCGCGCCCTTCAGCACCTTGTCCACCGCGTTCCGCGGGCCGTACACCGCCAGCCCGACCAGGTCCAGCTCCGCCGTGGACACGGCGCGGACGGCCGCGCGGTTGTCGCGGTCGTTGCCCGTGGCGAACAGGTCGGCGGTGAAGACGGCGCGGGGCAGGGACCGGCCCAGGGCCCTGCCGTGCGCCGTCTTCAGGACCTCCTTCGTGCCCTCGAAGACCAGCACCGGCTGCCGGAACATCGGCAGGTACGCCACCTCGTCGGCGTCCTCGTACGGCTCCCCGATCACCTCGGGCACCGTCACGCCCAGGCCGCTGACCAGGAACGCGGTGACGTTCAGCCGCTGCCAGGGCTCCAGGTCCCCGCGGAGCAGCACGGCGATCCTGGTGTCGAAGCGGACGGGTTCACGGCGGATGGGTTCAGTGCTCATGGAGCGAGACTGCCGTCCGCCGTACGGGGCCGTCTTGTACGTTCTTTGCATGGCCGCCCGGCAGGAAGTCAGCGCGTGGCGTCCGCGGGTTCCGGGCGTCACCGAGGTGTTCCACGCCCACTTCACCGAGTACGCCTACCCGATGCACGTCCACGACGCCTGGACGCTGCTCATCGTGGACGACGGGGCCGTGCGCTACGACCTGGAGCGGCACGAGCACGGCACCCCGCTCGACACGGTCACCCTGCTCCCGCCGCACGTGCCGCACAACGGCTCCCCGGCCGGCCCGGACGGCTTCCGCAAGCGGGTGGTGTACCTCGACAGCAGCCGGCTCGGCGAGGAGCTGATCGGGGCCGCCGTGGACGGGCCGGATCTGCGCGATCCGGTGCTGCGGCGGCGCGTCGGGCAGCTTCACTCCGCCCTGGCCCGGCCCGGCGACGAGCTGGAGGCGGAGAGCAGGCTGACCCTGGTCGGGGAGCGACTGCGGGACCATCTGCGGCACAGGGGCGAGGCGCCGCGGGCGCTCCGGGATCCGCGGCTCGCCCGCGAGCTGCGGGAGTTGCTCGACGCCCGGGTCGTGGCGGGGGTCCCGCTGGAGGAGGCCGCGCGGCTGCTGCACGCCCATCCCGCCCATCTGGTGCGGGCGTTCAGCGCCGCGTACGGCATCGCCCCGCACCGGTACCTGATGTCGCGCCGGGTCGGCCGGGCCCGCCGGCTGCTGCTGGACGGGCTGCCGCCGGGCGAGGTGGCGCCGGTGGCCGGGTTCTACGACCAGGCCCATCTCACCCGGCACTTCAGGAAGCTGGTCGGGGTGACACCGGGGCGCTATCGGGGCAGTGCGCGCTGAGCCTCGTACAGGTTCCGCGGGCGCACGGCGTCCGTGGTGCCGTACAGCTCCAGGCGGGAGTGCAGGTCGCCGGCGAAGTCGGGGACGTCGGTGTTGTAGCCCTTGTCGAGGAGGTGGGGCGACTGCGGGGTCGGCACGGCCTGAAGGGTCAGGCCCTCGACTCCCGAGCCGGTCAGTTCGGGCACGTGCGTGGTCAGCCGGGGGTCCCATTCGGGCCGTACGTCGAGCGGGAGCGGGCGTTCGAGGGTGACGCGGCGGCCGTGGACGCCGATGACGCGGACCGGCCACTCGTAGGGGACGTACGACAGCAGCTTGGTCTTGTCGTCCCAGGAGTACGCGGCCGGGCCCGGGCCGCCGCCCGCCATGTGCTGCAGGAGCGTGTGGGCGCCGTCGTCGGCGAGGCGCAGCAGGACGAGCCAGCCGGGGCGCAGTCCCGTGGGGTCGGTGACGGCCAGTGTGCGGTCGCCGCGGCGGGCGGGTTCGACGGTGGTGAGGGTCGTCCACTCGTCGCGCCGGTTGCCGGTCCAGCCCTCGAAGGGCCAGTCGCGGGACCGGACGGCGGCCACCAGGGAGTCCCAACGGGCCCGTGGGGCGAGCCAGATGAGGCCGCCCGCCCAGGACCAGGCGGACTTGTCGCCGCCGTAGCGGGAGCCGTAGGGGCCGACCAGTTCGGTGAGGTTCCGCGTCGCGTACAGGGTCGTACGGCCGCTGCCGGCGCCGCGCAGGACGACGTTCGGGTCGCCGATGCGGATCAGGCCGTCGATGCGGTAGGTGCCGGGCGGGATGGTGACCGTGCCGCCGCCGGCCCTTCCGGCGGCGGCGACGGCACGGTTGATCGCGGGGGCGCAGTCGGTGCCGCCGCCGGGGACGGCGCCGTGGTCGGTGACGTCGTTGACGACGCGGGGGCGGGGTAAGCGGGCGGCTCCGCCCCGGAATCCCGCCCGGCCGATGTACGGGATCTGCGGGTGGGTGAAGGGGCTCTGCCGGAACTCCCGCCAGAGCGAGGGGACTTCGGCGGCCTGGGCCCGGCCGGTCGCGGCGGTGAGCGCCACTGCCGTGGCGCCGGCGAGGAGAGTCCGTCGCGTGAGGGGTGCGCTGCTCTTGTCCACTCGCCCTCCAGATTCATACATATGAATTGAGTTCAGAAGTGCGTCGAGCGTGAGCATGCCAGTGCGCCCCGCGTGCGGGGAAGGGGTCGTACGACAGGAAAGTGGCCGTCAGTCCGCCGGGCGGTCGATCAGATGCATGAACGCCTCCAGGTTCCGCACGGACTCCCCCCGGGACACGCGCCAGGCGTACTCCTTGCGGATCGAGGAGGCGAAGCCCAGCTCCAGCAGGGTGTTGAAGGCGCCGTCGGCGGCTTCCAGGACCTGGCCGAGGAGGCGGTCGATCTCGTCCGGGGTGACGGCCGCCAGCGGCAGGCGCGCGGTGACGTAGACGTCGCCGAGGCGGTCGACGGCGTAACTCACCCCGTACAGCTTGAGGTTGCGCTCCAGCAGCCAGCGGTGGACGCCCGCCTCGTTCTCGTCGGGGTGGCGGACGACGAAGGCGTTGAGGGAGAGGGAGTGGCGGCCGACGAGGAAGGAGACCGTCGTGGAGAGCTTGCGGGTCCCGGGGAGCCCGACCACGTACTTCCCCGGCTCCGGGCTCTCCCACTCCAGCTCGGCGTCCCTGAAGACGTCCTCCAGGACCTGCCCGGCCTTCTCGACATCAGCCATGGTGGGAGCGTACGCGACGGCGGTGCGACTGGGTCGCGGCCGCGTAGGCGTCGGCGGTCGCCGCGGCCGCAGCGTCCCAGCCGAAGGACCGGGCGTGCCGGGCGGCGGCGTCGCCCATGCGCGTGGCCAGGGACGGCTCGTCGGCGAACCGGCGCAGCACGCGCGCGTAGTCGGCGGGGTCGTGGCCGTCGACGAGGAAGCCGGTGCCGCCGTCGCGCACGGCCACCGGCAGACCGCCGACGGAGGCGGCGAGCACCGGCGTCCCGGCCGCCTGCGCCTCTATCGCGACCAGCCCGAAGGACTCGCTGTACGACGGCATGACGAGCACGGAGGCGGCCCGGAACCAGTCCGCCAACTGCTCCTGGCCGACGGGCGGGCGGAACCGTACGACGTCCGCGATGCCCAGCCGGGCGGCGAGCTTCTGCAGGCCCTCGGGCTTGGCGAGGCCGCTGCCGCTGGGGCCGCCGACGACGGGGACGAGGATCCGGGAGCGCAGTTCGGGGCGTTCGTCGAGCAGGACGGCCACCGCCCGCAGGAGCACGTCCGGGGCCTTCAGGGGCTGTATGCGGCCCGCGAAGAGGGGGATCAGGGCGTCCTGCGGGAGGTCGAGGCGGGCGCGGGCGGCGGCCCGGCCGTCGGCGGGGCGGAAGCGGTCCAGGTTCACACCGGGGTGCACGACGGCGACCTTGGCGTGGTCGGCCGCGTAGTGCCGGACGAGTTCGCCGGCCTCCTCGGCGGTGTTGGCGATCAGGCGGTCGGCGGCGGCGACGATCTGGGTCTCGCCGATGACGCGGGCGGCGGGCTCCGGGGTGTCGCCGTCGGCCAGGCTGGCGTTCTTGACCTTGGCCATGGTGTGCATCGCGTGCACCAGGGGGACGCCCCAGCGCTGGGCGGCGAGCCAGCCGACATGGCCGGAGAGCCAGTAGTGCGAGTGGACGAGGTCGTAGTAGCCGGGGCGGTGACCGGCCCACGCCTGCATCACGCCGTGCGTGAAGGCGCAGAGCTGGGCCGGGAGTTCCTCCTTGGCCAGGCCCTCGTAGGGGCCGGCGTCGACGTGCCGGACGAGGACGCCGGGCGCGAACTGGACCGTCGGCGGCAGATCGCCTGCCGTCGCCCGGGTGAAGATCTCCACCTCGATGTTGATCGCGGCGAGCCGCTGGGCCAGCTCCACGATGTAGACGTTCATGCCGCCGGCGTCACCGGTGCCCGGCTGGTGCAGCGGGGAGGTGTGCACGGAGAGCATGGCGACCCGGCGGGGCCTGCGGTGCAGCCGGAGCCGGGACGCGGCGGACGGGGAGCGTCGCCCGAGCCTGCTGCCGTACTGGCTCACGTGGCGTTCCTCCTTGCTGCGGGCATGCCGGACGGAGGACCTGCCGCGCCCTCCGAGGAAGTCCAACAGCGCGCGGGTGCCCAGCCATTTCCGGCCGACGCCGCTTTGCCGAATCATTACCCTCTATCGATCAACCGTTCGATGACGGTGTGCGTGGGCGGTCCGGGACGCCCCTACCCTCGTAGGCATGGCAGCCCGCGCAGTGACCCTCCCCCGCTCTCGGCGTCGCCCGAGCACGGGGACCCCCGTCGTGGGGAACGTGACGCGCGGCACCACCAACCCCAACCGGCTGCGCCGCATGGACCGCTGGATCGCGGCGACGCACGGCGCCGAGCTGCGGCGCGCCGAGGAGCCGGTGGCGGTCGACCTCGGCTACGGCGCCGCGCCCTGGACCGCCGTGGAACTGCTCGGCCGGCTGCGGACCGTCGCCCCACGGGCGCGCGTGGTCGGCATCGAGATCGAACCGGAGCGGGTGGCGGCGGCCGGTCCGTACGAGCGCGACGGGCTGGCCTTCCGGCACGGCGGCTTCGAGGTCCCCGTCACCGGGCGCCCGGCGCTCATCCGCGCCGCCAACGTGCTGCGGCAGTACGACGAGGCCGAGGTCGCCGCCGTGTGGCGGCGGCTGTGCGCGCGGCTCGCCCCGGCGGGCGACGGCTCGCGGGGTGGGCTGTTGGTCGAGGGGACGTGCGACGAGATCGGGCGGCGGCACGTGTGGGTCGCCCTCGGCCCGGAGGGGCCGCGGACCGTCACCTTCGCCACCCGGCTGGGTTCGCTGGAGCAGCCGTCCGACCTCGCCGAGCGGCTGCCGAAGGCACTGATCCACCGGAACGTCCCCGGCGAGCCGGTGCACGCCTTCCTGCGCGACTTCGACCGCGCCTGGGCCGCCGCCGCGCCGTACGCCTCCTACGGCGCCCGTCAGCGCTGGCTGCGCACGGTCCGCGACCTGGCGGCCGACTGGCCGGTGACGGACGCCCCGGCCCGCTGGCGCCAGGGCGAAGTGACGGTTGCGTGGCAGGCGTTGGCACCCACCGGCTGACATCACCCGTTCGAGGGCGCCCGGCACGGAACGATCTCCGCGCGTCGTTCGTCACATCGGCGGGGAGATCGTCGTACGGGCGGGCCTAGGGGGAAATACGACTTCCGGCGACCTCTGTCGCTTTGCGCGCGGCCGTGGCACGATCCCCCAGGCGACCGTAAGTTACTGACGGTAAATCAGTTTGGGGGAAGAGGTATGGGTACGGGAAAGCGTGGTCTGCTCACGGCCGCCCTGACGGTCGTGTGCGCGGTGACCGTGCTCACGGCGCCCGGTACGGCGTTCGCGGCCCCCGCGCCGACACCCACGCCGACGACGGGCGGCTCGCCGACTCCCCCGCCCGGCAAGGACCTTGAACAGGTCCGCGACAAGCTCGACAAGCTCTACCACGACGCGGCCGTCGCCACCGACGCCTACAACGCGGCCGAGGAGAAGGCGAAGCAGCAGTCCGCCCAGATCGTCGCGCTGGCCAAGAAGATCGTCGAGGGGCAGCAGAAGCTGGCGCGGCTGAAGGACCAGGCCGGCGCCACCGCCCGGGCCCAGTACCGCAACGGCGGACTGCCGCCCACCGCCCAGTTCCTGCTCAGCGACGACCCGGGCCAGTTCCTGGACGGCGCCGGGCTGGCCCTCCAGGGGCAGCAGGCGGCCAAGCAGCTGATCGGCGAACTGAGCAGCACCCAGAAGGAGTTGCAGGACTACGCCGACGACGCGGCCGCGCAGTGGAAGAACCTGGACGCGGACCGCAAGGACAAGGCCGCGGCCAAGAAGCGGATCCAGCAGCAGATCGACGCCGCCGAGAAGCTGGAGTCGAAGCTGGAGAAGAAGGACAAGGAGCGGCTCGCCCAGCTGGAGGCGCAGGCCGCCCTGAAGGCGCAGACCGCCTGGCTGGACACCGGCATCCTCAAGAAGATCCACGGCAAGGCCTCCGCGGAGGGCGAGAAGGCCGTCGCGTTCGCCACCGCCCAGCTCGGCAAGCCCTATGTGTGGGGCGCCGAGGGGCCGCAGTCCTTCGACTGCTCGGGCCTGACCTCCCAGGCCTGGGCCGCGGCCGGCCACCCTATCCCACGCACCTCGCAGGAGCAGTGGAAGCAGCTCAAACACGTCGACGTCAAGGACATGCGCCCCGGCGACCTCGTCCTCTACTTCGACGACGCCAGCCATGTCGCCATCTACGTGGGCGACGGCGCGATCATCCAGGCCCCTCGCCCGGGACGCACGATCACGGTCGCGGGCGCCGGTTCCATGCCGATCCTGGGGATCGTGCGCCCGGACGCGTGAGCCAGGTCATGTCCGGACATGTCCCCGTGATGTGCGCCATGTGACCCAGTCCACCACCAACCCCCGCCCAAACCCGGGCCGGACGTGAGCTTCGTCATTCGCGCTCCTCAGGCGGCCTGTCCAACTGCGGTATAGAACGCGGCATATGACAAAGGCCTGCACGGGAGCGACGCGGCTCACACCATTCCATCGGGGTGGGAGCACCCGCTATGGTCACCCGTCGGTGGGTCGAGACTCCTCGACGCCGCCGTGCCCTCGGGGGGAGGGAAGGAACCAAGACGATGCCCGTACCCGTACCGCGGCAGAGAGCGATCCCGGCCGTGGAGAGTGGTCAGGCTGAGGCCGCCTCCGCAGTCGGCGGCCCCCTCAAGGAAGAGGCCCACCGCGACGCCACGCCCACCGGCGCCACTCTCACCCTGCTGCTCATAGAGGACGACCCGGCCGGCTCGCCGATCGTGCCCGACCTGCTGGACCCGGCCGGCAAGCCGATCCGGGTCCGCACCGCGCGCAACCTCACCGAGGCCGGGCGGCTGCTGACCGACGACGTCCACTGCATCCTGCTGGACCTGGCGCTGCCGGCGCCGGGCGGCAGCGCCACGGACGACGAGCTGGCCGTGCTCCGGCACGTGCTCCAGCTCGCGCCCCGGCACGCCGTGCTCGCGCTGACCGCCTCCGGAGACGCCGAGCGCGGCGCCGAGGCCGTGCGCGTGGGCGCCCAGGACTACCTGTTCCGGGACGAGCTGGACGGCCGGCTGCTCAGCCGCGCCATCCGGTACGCGGTGGAGCGGAAACGATCCGACACCGCCGAGCGGCGGCTGGCCGAGGGCAGGCTGCGCGCGCAGGAGAACCGCCGCCTGGAGCGCGGTCTGCTGCCCACCCCGCTGCTGGACGGCTCCTCGCTGCGCTTCGCCGCCCGCTACCGTCCGGGCCGCTCCCGGGCACTGCTCGGCGGCGACTTCTACGACGCCGTCCGCACCCCCGACGGCACCGTGCACGCCATGATCGGCGACGTCTGCGGCCACGGCCCGGACGAGGCCGCGCTCGGCGTGGAGCTGCGCATCGCCTGGCGGGCGCTGACCCTGGCCGGGCTGTGCGGGGACGAGCTGCTGGGCACCCTCCAGGAGGTGCTGGAGCACGAGCGCGCCAACGAGGAGATCTTCGCGACGCTGTGCACGGTGGACATCGCCCCCGACGGCCGCAGCGCGGGCATGTGCCTGGCCGGCCATCCGGCGCCGCTGCTCGCCCGGCCCGGCCGGACCGCCCGGCTGCTGCCGTACGACAACAACGGCCCCGCCCTCGGCCTGCTGCCCGGCGCCCGCTGGCCGCGCATGCAGGTGGAGCTGGGCGCCGAGTGGAGCCTGATGCTCTACACCGACGGCCTGATCGAGGGCCGGGTCGGCACGGACGGCGAACGGCTCGGCCAGGACGGCATGGTCGACATGATCCGCCGCCAGCTCGGCGAGGGACTGCGGGGCGAGGAGCTGCTGCGCGCCGCGGTGAGCGAGGTCCGCGACCTCAACGGGGGCGAGCTGACGGACGACGTGGCGGTGGTCCTGCTGGACCGGACCGGCTGAGACCGCGCCCCGTGAGGGCGCGCGCTCAGCGGCCGCCGTTCCAGGGGCCGTACGGGCCGTCGCTGCTGCTTCCGCCGCGGCGGCGGCCCCAGCCGCTGCCGCCGCCGGAGACCTGCTTGACCGCGGGGCGGACGTCCACGATGTAGACGATGCTCGCGACCACACCGGCGATCGGCAGGATGGACAGGATCGAGAACAGGTAGCTGACCACGAGCGCGATGGCCAGGATGATCAGCCAGAAGACCTTGTTCTGCTTGTCGGCCGCGCGGAAGGCGTCCTCACGCCGGAACGCGGCGTCGATGAGTCCGAACGCGGCGAGAGCCATGAGGATGATCTTCAACATCCCCAGCAACCCCGCGAAGCCCAACATCAGCATGCTGCCCACCGTCCATGCCTCCCGGTCCGTGTCCTGATCAGTGCGCGTATCAGGGTCCGTACGCCGCCACCGTACCCATAGAACGGGCCGGACACCCCATAGGTGCCCGGCCCGTGTGCGCATCGTTCCGCACGGTCACTTGGCCGGCGGGACCGTCTTCTTCGCCGGGGTGGCCTTGCGGGCCGCCGGGGCCTTCTTGGCGACGGGCTTCTTGTCCGCGGCGCCGGGCCCGCCCTCGGCGCCCTCCGCGCCGATCTCGTCCGACTCGGGCTTGCCCTCGACGGCGATGGCCAGGTCCTCGATCTCCTCGGCGGCCTCGCCCCGCCAGGTCTTCACGGTCTGCTCGCCGTGCTCGGCGACCTTCTCGTAGGTCTCCCGGGCCTTGACGGCGTACTCGGCGGCGACGCCCACCCCGCGCAGGGCGAGGTCCTGCGCCTGCTCGCCGAGCTTCTTCAGGTCGACGTCGAGGGTGCCGATCAGCTCGTTGATCTTGACCTGGAGGTTCTCCTGCGCCTCCTTGGCCCGGGCCGTGGCCTTCTCCTGCACCTCCTTCGGGTCGGTGTTGCGCACCTTCTCGATGCGGGCCGGCGCCTCGGCGCGCAGCTGCTCGACCAGGGCGGGCACCTTCTTGGCCTGCTGGAGGGCCAGGTCGGCGGTGCCGGCGGCGAAGTAGAGCGGAGTCGGGTCGCTGAGGGTCTTGCGCAGGTCGTCGGTGATGGCCATGGTGATGGTCCTCCCGGATTCGCGTTCGGCTGAGGTTGTGTGGTCCGCGGTGGGCGTCCGGAGCCCTGGTCCGGCGTTATCCGGCCGTCCGCCGCGGGCCGGCATCACCGGTGTCGGCCGTGCGCGTGCCGCGCACGACGGCGTCGCCGGTCCCCTCGTCCGTGAGCCCTGCGCCGTTCTCGTCGCCCTCGGCCGCGGCGGGTTCGCCGACCCCGAATCCGTTCTCCTTGCGGAAGGACTCGTAGATCTGGAGCAGCACCTGCTTCTGCCGCTCGTTGAGCGAGGGATCGGCGAGGATGACGGCGCGCGTCTCCACTTCATCCCGGTCCCGTTCGGCGTCGAGGATCCCGGCGCGGACGTACAGCGTCTCGGCGGAGATGCGCAGGGCCTTGGCGACCTGCTGGAGCACCTCCGCGCTGGGCTTGCGCAGCCCGCGCTCGATCTGGCTCAGGTACGGATTGGACACCCCGGCGGCATCGGCGAGCTGCCGCAGCGACAGCTGGGCGTTTCGCCGCTGCTCGCGCAGGTACTCACCGAGATTGCCGACGTTCAGTGATGCCATGACTCCACCTTGCCCCACTCCCGCTAACAATTGCAAGCACCCTGCTTGCAAGAGTGTGTCAGGCCGATTCGTCCCGGCCGGCGGCCCGGGCCGGGAAAAGGGCAGGAATCGAGAAGCGGCCGTCGTGCGGGCGCGGCTACCGTGACCGGCATGGACGACGCCACCGCACCGCACGCCGCCGACAGCTACGACCTGATCCGGGTGCACGGAGCACGCGAGAACAACCTCAAGGACGTCACTGTCGAGATCCCCAAGCGCCGGCTGACCGTGTTCACCGGCGTCTCCGGATCGGGCAAGAGCTCGCTGGTCTTCGACACGATCGCCGCGGAGTCGCAGCGGCTGATCAACGAGACCTACAGCGCCTTCGTGCAGGGCTTCATGCCCACGCTGGGCCGTCCCGAGGTGGACGTGCTCGACGGGCTGACCACCGCGATCATCGTCGACCAGCAGCGGATGGGGGCCGACCCGCGCTCCACGGTCGGCACCGCCACCGACGCCAACGCCATGCTGCGCATCCTCTTCAGCCGGCTCGGGAAGCCGCACATCGGCTCGCCCAAGGCGTTCTCCTTCAACGTCGCCTCGATCAGCGGGGCGGGCGCGGTCACCGTGGAGCGCGGCGGCAAGGCCGTGAAGGAACGGCGCAGCTTCAGCATCACCGGCGGCATGTGCCCGCGCTGCGAGGGCCGGGGCACCGTCACCGACCTCGACCTCACCCAGCTCTACGACGACTCCAGGTCGCTGAACGAGGGCGCGCTCACCGTCCCCGGCTACAAGTCGGGCGGCTGGAACTACCGGCTCTACACCGAGTCCGGCCTCGTCGACCCGGACAAGCCGATCCGCAGGTACACCAAGAAGGAGCTGCACGACTTCCTGCACCGCGAGCCGACCCGGATGAAGATCGCGGGCATCAACATGACCTACGAGGGTCTGATCCCGCGCATCCAGAAGTCGATGCTCGCCAAGGACCGGGAGGGGATGCAGCCCCACATCAGGGAGTTCGTGGACCGGGCGGTCACCTTCACCACCTGCCCCGACTGCGAAGGCACCCGGCTGACCGAGGCGGCCCGCTCCTCGAAGATCGACGGGCTCGGCATCGCCGACGCCTGCGCGATGCAGATCAGCGACCTGGCCGACTGGGTCCGCGGCCTCGCCGAGCCGTCGGTGGCGCCGCTGCTCGCGTCGCTGCGGCACACCCTCGACTCGTTCGTGGAGATCGGCCTCGGCTATCTCTCGCTCGACCGGCCCTCGGGCACGCTGTCGGGCGGCGAGGCGCAGCGCGTGAAGATGATCCGCCACCTCGGCTCCTCGCTCACCGATGTCACCTACGTCTTCGACGAGCCCTCGATCGGCCTGCACCCGCACGACATCCAGCGGATGAACGACCTGCTGCGGCGGCTGCGGGACAAGGGCAACACGGTGCTCGTGGTGGAGCACAAGCCGGAGGTGATCGCGATCGCCGACCACGTCGTCGACCTCGGCCCCGGCGCGGGCACGGCGGGCGGCACCGTGTGCTTCGAGGGCACCGTCGAGGGCCTGCGGGCCGGCGGCACCCTCACCGGCCGCCATCTGGACGACCGGGCCCGCCTCAAGGAGTCGGTGCGCAAGCCCACCGGGGCGCTGGAGATCCGCGGCGCCACGACGCACAACCTGCGGGGCGTGGACGTCGACGTCCCGCTCGGGGTGCTGACCGTCGTCACCGGCGTCGCCGGATCCGGCAAGAGCTCGCTCGTGCACGGGTCGATCCCCGCCGACTCGGGGGTGGTGTCGGTCGACCAGACCCCGATCCGCGGCTCCCGGCGCAGCAACCCGGCGACGTACACCGGGCTGCTCGAACCGATCCGCAAGGCGTTCGCCAAGGCCAACGGCGTGAAGCCGGCGCTGTTCAGCGCCAACTCCGAGGGCGCCTGCCCCACCTGCAACGGCGCGGGCGTCATCTACACCGACCTGGCCATGATGGCCGGGGTCGCCACCACCTGCGAGGAGTGCGAGGGCAAGCGGTTCGACGCGTCGGTGCTGGAGTACCACCTCGGCGGCCGGGACATCAGCGAGGTGCTGACGATGCCGGTGACCGAGGCCGAGGAGTTCTTCGGGTCCGGGGAGGCGCACACCCCGGCGGCCCACCGGATCCTCGGGCGGATGGCCGACGTGGGCCTCGGCTACCTCACCCTGGGCCAGCCGCTGACGACGCTCTCCGGCGGCGAGCGGCAGCGGCTCAAGCTGGCGACCCACATGGCGGACAAGGGCGGCGTCTACGTCCTCGACGAGCCGACCACCGGACTGCACCTGGCCGACGTGGAACAGCTCCTCGGCCTCCTCGACCGGCTCGTCGACTCGGGCAAGTCGGTCGTCGTCATCGAGCACCACCAGGCGGTGATGGCGCACGCCGACTGGATCATCGACCTCGGCCCCGGCGCCGGCCACGACGGCGGCCGCATCGTCTTCGAGGGCACCCCCGCCGACCTCGTCGCCGCCCGCTCCACCCTCACCGGCGAGCACCTGGCGGCCTACGTGGGCGCGTGAGCCCCGCGGGCGCCCGCCCAACTGTCATCCGGGCCGGCCGAGCCACTCCCCCAGGATCTTGAAGTCGGTCTCCGTGAGGCCGTAGCGGTGGTCGACCCGGTGGAGGAGGGCGGGGCCGGGGTGGTGGACGGCGGCCCAGGCGCGGTCGGCCTCGGTGATCTCGTCGTCCACCCAGACGAAGGGCCGGCCCGCCGCCCAGGCGACCAGCGGCCGGGTCTTCCAGTGCAGCAGCTCCGGCGGCTCGTCCTCGTCGGGCCATTCCACGACCGGCAGCGGGGGCAGGCCGAGCCAGGGCGCGAGGCAGCTGTTGGCGTCGTCCATCCACGTCGTGGCCCACACCAGCTCGCAGCCCAGCGCCGCGAGCCGGGGACCGAGCGCCGGGTCGACGCGGGCCAGCAGGGGGTGATCGGGGGCGGGCGCCGACGGGCCGTCGTACACCGGGTACGCGTGGTCCGCCGCCCCGAAGGGGATGAGCGGGCCGTCGACGTCGAGGAAGAGCAGCATCACCGTCCCAGGATCGGCCCACGCGGCCCGCGCGGCCAGGATCTCGCCGGTGCGGCCGGTCCGGGGTGCGGTGC
>NZ_JBSGDB010000008.1:0-49008 GCF_053602155.1 Streptomyces sp. NPDC004561 | reverse complement strand
GGCCTCCTCGATGGCGCGGTCGACGTACTTCGGGACGTCGTAGAAGTCCATGTGGGCGCCGCCCTCGACGACGACGAGCTTCTTGGGGCTGCGGACGCGGCCGTGGAGCTCGGTGGACATCCACAGGGACCCGGCCTCGCTGCCGGCCACGATGAGGATGGGCTGGGTGAGCAGGTCCTCGACCATGTGGAAGGCGTCGAAGGTGAAGATCCGCGAGACGCTCTTGGTGAAGAGGAACTTGTTCTTGGCGTTGGGGTGCTGGGCGCGCGGGGTGAGGTAGTAGTCGTGTGCCTCGACCAGGTCGCGCGGGGTGGTCTCGTCCGGCTCGGCGGGAACGTAGGGGAGGTAGGCGACCTCGGCGCCCTGTGCTTCGGCGGTGCGCTGCTGGGCGAGGGCCTGGAGGGTGGGCACGGCGGCGGCGTCGGAGTCGGTGCCGTACCAGTTGCGGCGGAAGGAGGTGCCGATGTTCAGGCCGCTGGCCGTGGTGACCGCCTTGATGCGGTAGTCGGTCATGGCGGCGTTGACGGCGTAGCCGCCGCCGGCGCAGATGCCGAGCGCGCCGATGCGCTCGGGGTCGACGTAGGGGAGTGACTGGAGGTGGTCGACGGCGGCCCGTACGTCGTCGACGCGGGCGTAGGGGTCCTCCAGGTGGTGCGGCTCGCCGCCGCTGTCGCCCTGGAAGGAGGCGTCGAAGGCAAGGGCCACGAAGCCCTGCTCGGCGAGCTTGCTCGCGTACAGTCCGGACGCCTGCTCCTTGACCCCACCACCGGGGTGGACGGTGACGACGGCGGCGTAGCTGCCCTCGGGGTCGAAGCCGGCGGGGAGGTACAGGTGGCCGGCCATGGTGATCGGGCCGTTGGGGAAGGTGATGGCTTCCACTGGATGCTCCATGTGCTGTCTTGTGCCTTGATGCGCTCGACCGGTTGGTTCGGGCGACGACATTCAGACTGCGGGCGTTCGCGAGCCTGTGGGAGATGCCGCTTATCGGGGGTACTGGCAGCCTCTCCTTGGGGGTGTACGAGGCGCTTAGTCTCGAAGCATGGACACTGTGGAGACCGCCAAGGACATCAAGGACTTCCTGACGACGCGGCGTGCGAAGATCACCCCCGACCAGGTGGGCCTTCCCACCGCGGGGCGCCGCCGGGTGCCCGGCCTGCGCCGCGAGGAGGTCGCGTTGCTGGCCGGTGTGAGCGTCGAGTACTACATCCAGATCGAGCGCGGTCAGGTCGCCGGGGTGTCCGACGAGGTTCTGCACGCCATCACCACGGCCCTGCGGCTCGACGAGGTCGAGACGGCGCACCTGTTCGACTTGGCCAGGGCCGCCACCGCCAAGGCGGGCAGAAGGCAGGCGCGTGCCCGCAGCCCCCGCCCGCAGGTCCCGCAGAGCGTCCAGGCACTGATCGACACCATGGTCACCGCGCCGACCATTGTGCAGAACGCCCACCTCGACATCGTCGCGGCCAACCCGCTGGGCCGAGCCCTCTACGGTGCCGTCTTCGAACACCCGTCCGAGCCGCCGAACCTCGCCCGCTTCATCTTCCTCAACGCCCGCGCCGACGAGGTCTTCCCCGCCTGGCAGAAGGCCGCCGACGACGCCGTGGCACTCCTGCGGGTCGAAGCCACCCGGTCGCCCTACTCCAAGGCCGTCACCGGCCTGATCGGAGAGCTGGCCACCCGCAGCACCGAGTTCCGGACCCGCTGGGCCGCCCACGACGTACGCGCCCACCGCAGCGGCAGCAAGGACTTCCATCACCATGCGGTGGGTGACATGACCCTGCGCTTCGAAGCCCTCGACGTCACCAGCGCCGCAGGCCTCACCGTCATCGGCTACACCGCCGAACCCGGCTCACCCTCACATGAAGCGCTCATGCTGCTCTCCAGCTGGGCCGCGACCGAACAGCGCACACCGGCGCCGGACGGCGCCGAGACCGCGGAGCCGTACGCCCCCAAGTAGTCCCGCCGCCTCCTGGCCGCAGGCGCGCGGCAGCCCCGTCGCCCGGAGGCTCGCAGAGGAGATCAGCTCATGTCCACCACTCCCACCCGCGTTCTCGTCGTCGGAGCCACCGGACGCACCGGACGTCCACGGTTCCGACAACGACAGCCGGGCCGATTCCGCGCGGCGCGTCGACTACGGCGGCGTCGTCAACGTCATGCGGGCCCTGGGCGACCGCAAGCCCCGGATCGTGCTCCAGACCTCGATCTTCGTCACCCGCCGCGGCCACTATTTCAACGCCGGCGGCCATGCCCTGGACTGGAAGCGCTGCTCGGAGCGGGTCGTCCGGCTCAGTGGCGCTCCGTACACCATCGTGCGTCCGGGCTGGCTGGACGGTGGTGAGGCCGGCCGTCACGCCACCATTGAGCAGGGCGACACCGGGGAAGGCGGCATCAGCCGCGAGGTGCTCGGCACCCTCCTGGTGGAGGCGCTGCTGACGAAGGACGCGCTCGGCAAGACCTTCGAGGCGTACTCCGGGCCCGGCAGGGCCACCCGGGACTGGGCCGCCCTGTTCGGACGGGCGGTCGAGGATGCCGCCGGGGCGCTGGACGCCGTCGAGGACACGGCCAACATGCCGCTGGAGGAGGAGCCGGCCCGCGTCCGGTCCGACCTGGCCGAGTTCCGCACCCACTGAACTGGTCGGTCAGCGGGGTGGGTTGCCCATGGGTGCCGGCTTTCGAGGCCGGCGCCGGGCTGTTTCCGCGGTGGGGAAATCCCACTCCGCCGAGGGGGTTGACGCATTTAATATATTGTATAAAGTGGCGCCATCTTACGAACTGCGCGACCGCGAGGAGACACCCGGGTCGCCGTTCGGCGGGAGGGCAAAGCTGTGGTCTGGCAAGGAAATTACGCGCGGTTCTTCATCGGGGGCGAGTGGGTCGAGCCGCGGTCGACCGAGACGATCGAGGTGATCAACCCCTTCACCGGGAAGCCGATCGCCAACGTGCCGGCGGGCTCCGCCGAGGACATGGACCGCGCCGTGGCCGCCGCGCGGCAGGCGTTCGACTGCGGCGAATGGTCGCGGACCACGCTGCAGGAGCGCATGCGGGTCCTGCGTCGGCTCAGCGAGCTGATGGGGCAGCGGACGGACGACATCGCCTCGCTCGTGACGGACGAGATGGGCTGTCCGATCACGCTGTCGCGGTCCATGCAGGCCGCCAGCCCCAAGGTGCTGCTGGACAGCTTCCTGGAACTCGCTCTGCAGTACCCGTTCACCGACGTCCGGCAGTCGGCGACGGGGCGGGCGCTCGTACTGAGGGAGCCGGTCGGAGTCGTCGCCGCGGTCGTCCCGTGGAACGCGCCCCTGCTCATCACGATGCTCAAGCTGGCTCCTGCGCTGCTCAGCGGTTGCACGATGGTGCTCAAGCCCGCCCCGGACACCCCGCTCGACGCCTATCTGCTCGGCGAGCTCCTGGTGGAGGCGGGGCTTCCGGCCGGCGTGGTGAACATCGTCCCCGCCGACCGGGAGGCGAGCGAGCACCTCGTCACCCACCCCGGCGTCGACAAGGTCACCTTCACCGGCTCCACCGCGGCCGGCCGCCGGGTCGCCTCGCTGTGCGGGAACGACCTGAAGCGGGTGACGCTGGAGCTGGGCGGGAAGTCCGCCGCCATCCTCCTGGACGACGCCGACTTCGTGGCCGCCGCCGAGTCGCTGCGCGTGGGGTCGTTCCGTAACAGCGGACAGGTGTGCAGCCTCAAGACCCGCATTGTGGTGCCCCGGTCGCGGGAGGCCGAGTTCCTCGACGCCTTCGAGGCCGTCGTCTCCTCGATGCCGGTGGGTGACCCCAAGGACTCGAGCACGCAGATCGGCCCGCTCGTCAGCGCCCGCCAGCGGGAGCGCGTGGAGGGCTACATCGAGGCCGGCCGTGCGCAGGGCGCCCGGGTCGTGCTGGGTGGCGGGCGGCCCGCGAACCTCTCGGAGGGCTTCTTCGTGGAGCCCACGGTGTTCGCCGGTGTCGACCCGTCGATGACCATCGCCCAGGAGGAGATCTTCGGTCCGGTCGTCTCGGTGCTCACCTACGACGACGAGGACCAGGCCGTGGCGATCGCCAACAACTCGTCCTACGGCCTGAACGGCTCCGTGTTCACGGCAGACCCCGAACGTGGCGTCGCGCTCGCGCGCCGCATCCGCACCGGCACCATCGAGGTCAATGGCAGCCCGGTCGGATTCCACGCCCCCATCGGGGGGTTCAAGTCGAGCGGCATCGGCCGTGAGGCCGGGCTGGAGGGGTTCGACGCGTACGTCGAGCTGAAGTCCATCGGCCTGCCGCAAGGGCTCGATGTCCCGGCGTGAAGTCGCCGGACAGCAGAAAAGCACCAAACCGCAAGGCAGCAGCAGAGCACCAAACCACATAGCAACAGCAGAGCACCGAACCACAAGGGAGTGGGAAGTGAGCGGAGAGCACCTGAAGGCTCAGGCGCGACGTGTGGTGTCCGGCCTCGACGCCGAAGGCAAGTCGGCGATCATAGCCGACGAGCCGACCCCGACGCGGATGGCGGCGCCGGGCTTCACGGTCATGGATGTGTGGCAGTTCGACAGCCTCCCGTCGCGCGTCGACGGGCCCAACACCCTCGGTGCGGACGCGGTCATCGCACCGCCCCCGGAGGGCCTCGTGGTCCGGCTGGCGAGCTTCCCGCCGGACAGCGAGTTCGACGCGGCCGACTACGCCGCGTCGCTCGACGCCTTCGGCGGAGGCGACACCCACGACGGTGACACCAGTGAGGGCGGCGGGGTCTGGCACCTCACAGACACGGTGGACGTCGTCACGGTCATCTCGGGCGAGCTGCACGCCGTCACCGAGACGGGGGAGACCCTCCTCAAGCAGGGCGACACGTTCGTCACGCGGGGTGTCAAGCACATCTGGAGCAACCGGACCACCGAGCCGGTCGTGATCGTGGCGACGATGATGGCGGCCAAGCGGTGACGCGTCGGACGGCTGCTCGGCCCGCAACACAGCCTGACGGCGAGACTGGAGTCATCTGATGCGCGGCGTGGTGTTCAAGGGGAATCGAGAGCTCGAGGTCAGAGACTTCCCGGACCCGACTCCCGGCCCCGGTGAAGTAGTGATCGAGATCAAGGCCTCGGGTCTGTGCGGCAGCGACCTGAAGTTCTACCGCGACCCGCCCGAGGCCGCCCTGAAGGCCCTCGGATTCAAGGACTTCGCCTCCCGGGGCATGGCGGAGGTCCCCGCGATCATCGCAGGGCATGAGCCCTGCGGCGTGGTGGCCGAGCTCGGTCCGAACGTCGATCCCCGGAGCTTCAAGGTCGGGGACCGGGTCATGGTCTTCCATTACAAGGGATGCGGATACTGCGACCTGTGTCGCACCGGATGGAGCCAGATGTGTCCCCAGGGGGCCACCATCTACGGCGCCACCGCCCACGGCGGCCACGCGAACTACATGGTCACGCCCGCCGAGACCCTCGTCCGCCTGCCCGAGGAGATCAGCTTCTCGGCCGGCGCCGCCATCGCGTGCGGTACCGGTACAGCGTTCGGCGCGCTGAGGCGTGCGGACGTGACCGGTCGGGACACCGTTTCGGTGTTCGGGCTCGGGCCGATCGGCCAGTCGGCCATCCAGTTCGCCTCGGCCATGGGTGCCGAGGTGATCGCGGTCGACATCGCCGCCGACCGGCTCGCCCGGGCACGTGAACTCGGGGCTCACCACGTCGTCGACTCGAGTGACACCGACGCGACAGCCGCGATCAGGGAGATCACCGGCGGCAGGGGGGCGACCGTCTCCATCGAATGTTCCGGTGCTCCCGCGGCACGGGTCGCGGCGACGCGATCTCTCGGTCCTTGGGGTCGTGTGGCGCTGGTCGGGCTCGGTGGCGACATCACTCTGGATGTGTCCCCCGACATCATCATCAAGCAGATCTCGCTCATCGGTTCCTACACCTTCTCCAACGTGGGACTGGGCGACTGCGCCAGGTTCGTGGCCAAGAACGCCATCGACGTGGACAAGCTGTTCACCGATCGCTGGAGCATCGAGGACGCCGACGCCGCGTACAAGGAGTTCGACAAGCAGGTGCGGGGCAAGGCCGTCATCGAGTTCTGACGGCCACGCTCTCTGAACCAGGACGGCCGCCTGATACCGGCCGTCCTGGTTCTGCCTCCCCACAACTGATCGGCACAGAAAGGCCGTCGTAAGGCGGCAAGCAAAGGGAGTCTCGTGAACACGTCAGAAGCGCTCGAAGTCCAGGCCATGCCCGTCGGGTTCAAGAGGCTGCTCGACGATCGCTGGAGCTGTCGCGCCTATCTGCCCGACCAGGTGCCCGATGACGTGATCGCGGAGATGTTCGGGATCGCGCAGCGGACGGCGTCCTGGTGCAACACCCAGCCGTGGCAGGTGTATCTGACGAAGGGCGAGGCGACCGGACGGTTCGCGGCGAGTCTGACCGACCACGCGAAAACCCATCAGCCGACGCCCGACCTGGAGACGCCGGCAGAGTACCGCGGTGTCTACAAGGAGCGTCGGCGCGGGGCGGGTTACGCGCTGTACGCCAGTCTGGGGATCGCGCGGGAGGACTGGGACGCCCGTGAGGCGCAGCGGCTGAGGAATTTCGAGTTCTTCGGTGCGCCCCATGTCGCCGTGATCACCACTGATCGGGATCAGGGTGTGTACGGGGCGGTCGACTGTGGCGGTTACGTCGCGAACTTCATCAACGCCGCCACGTCGCTGGGCGTCGCGACGATTCCGCAGGCGGCGATCGCGATGCACTCGGATCACGTGCGTGATTTCTTCCGGATTCCGGAGGACCGGCTGATCGTGTGCGCGGTCTCCTTCGGTTACGCCGACACCGAGCATCCGGTCAACCGGTTCCGCACCACTCGGGTGGGCGTCGAGGACACGGTCGTCGTCGTCGACCACTGACCACTCACTGCTGACCGCTGATCACGACTCCCGACGACCCGGCGGAATCCTTCACGAAAGACGTGCCGGAGGGCGGGGGCACTGGTCCGATCCCTGCGCGGCCGCGTCTGCCGCCAGGCGGCGCAGTCCCTGTTCCGAGGGACTGCCAGGCTGCGCGGTCCAGACCACGATGTGCTGGTCGGGGGCCGTGGAGCTGGTCAGAGTGTCCCAGTCCAGGATGAGGGTGCCGGCCACCGGGTGGTGGAACACCTTGTTCCCCGTGCCCTGGACGGCGACCTCGCGCGCCTGCCACCAGCGCTGGAAGTCGGCGTGCGGGTCCATTCGCGCAAGGAGGTCGCGCAGGCGTGGGTCGTCCGGGTGGCGTGCGGTGTGCATGCGCAGGTAGGCCACGCAGGCGCGGGCGCCGGCGTGCCAGTCGTCGTACAGGGCGCGCAGCGCGGGGTCGTTGAAGAGCAGCCAGACGTAGTTGCGGTCCTCGGCCGGGACCTGCCCGAAGTCGGTGAGCAGGGCTGCGGCGAGCCGGTTCCAGGCAAGGACGTCCATCGTGTCGGACAGCACGAGGGCGGGAGATTCCGTCAGCTGGTCGAGCAGCCTGCGGGTGTGCGGTGCGATGGCTCTGCGCGGCGGGGCGGGCGGTTCGTCCGGCGGGCAGCCGGCGAGGTCGAAGAGGTAGGCGCGCTGGTCGTCGTTGAGGCGCAGGGCCCGGGCGAGCGCCTGCAGGACGGGGACGGACGCCTGCATGCGCCCCTGCTCGACCCGCGTGTAGTAGTCGGTGCTGATGGACGCCAGTTTCGCGACCTCCTCGCGGCGCAGGCCCGCCACCTTGCGCGGGGTCACGGTGTCGGGCAGGCCCACCTGGAAGGGATCAAGCTCGGCCCGGCGCGCCTTGAGGAAGGTGCCCAGTTCTTTCGGGTCGCCGGTGCCGGCATTCATGGTTCCAGTGTGGCAGCGACCCGCGTGGATCGCTCTGTCCTCCGTCTTGACGCAACTCGGGTGGGAGGGAGATTTTTCTCCCTGGATGAGTCCCTCCCGGGATAGCGGTCTCCCCTGGTGGATGCGTGTAGTGCGTGCCAGAGTGCTGGATGTGACCCGGAGTGCATCCCGGAGAGTAGGCAGGTTCAACGAGAACCTCTTCACATAGGCCCCACCGTGTGAGGTTCCCTCGGGGTGTCCGGCCACCGGATGTCGAATCCGGGACGGAATTCCGTCAGCCGTGACGTTGTCGCCGTCGATATATGAATACCCCTGCCATGATCGATGGGGGATATCCAGTGAATTCAGCCGCGAAAGCCGAGAGTGTCATGACCACCATCAACCACGTGCTCGTCGTCGGTGCCACCGGCCGCACCGGGCGGCACGTCGTCGCGCAGGCGGCCGCGCACGGCCTGACGCCCGTCGCACTCGCCCGCTCCGAAGCGCACGCACGCGAAGTGCTGCCCTCGGGCACCGAGATCGTGACCGGCGACCTCACCGCAGCGGACACCCTCACGGAAGCCGTCCGCGACATCGACGCGGTGATCTTCGTCCACGGCTCCGACGACGACTCCCGCCCCGACTCCTTCGAGCGCGTCGACTACGGCGGCGTCGTGGGCGTCCTGCGCGCGCTCGGCGACCGCCGCCCCCGGACCGTCCTCATGACGACGTTCTACATCACCCACCGTGACCACTTCTTCAACGACGGCGGCCACGCCCTGGACTGGAAACGCCGCTCCGAACGCCTCGTGCGCCTCAGTGGAGCCCCGTACACGATCGTGCGCCCCGGATGGCTCGACGCGGGCAAGAAGGGGGCGCACCTGCGCATCGAGCAGGGCGACACCGTCGAGGGCGACATGAGCCGTGAAGCCCTCGGTCTCCTGCTCGTCGAGACCTTGTTCCACGACGACGCGATCGGCAGGACCTTCGAGGTCTTCTCCGGCCCCGGACCCGCCACCACCGACTTCACCGCGCTGTTCGGCGAGACCGTTCCGGATGCGCCCGGCGCCCTCGACGCGGTCAAGGACGCAGCCAACCTGCCCGTCGACGCCGAACCCGCCCGCGTCCGGGACGACCTCGCGCACCTGCGCATCCCGTGACCCCTCCCCACATCAGGAGCACACGATGGAAGCCGTGACCTTCCCCAACGGCCCGGTCGCCATGGCGGGCAACCTCTACCTCCCCGCGGGCTTCGACCCCCAGGGCAGCTACGCGGCGATCGTCGTCGTCCACCCGGGTGGCGGCGTGAAGGAGCAGGCCGCGGGCCTGTACGCGAGCAAGGTGGCCGAACAGGGCTACGTCACGCTCGCCTTCGACGCCTCCCACCAGGGCGACAGCGGTGGCGAACCGCACTTCCTGGAGGACCCGGCCACCCGGGTCGAGGACGTGCGCGCGGCCGTCGACTACCTGCAGACGCTGGACTACGTCGACGCGGACCGGATCGGCGCCCTGGGGATCTGTGCCGGCGGCGGCTATGCCGTCAACGCCACGATGACCGACCACCGGATCAAAGCGGTCACCACGGTCAGCGCCGTCAACATCGGCGCCAGCGCCCGGCAGGGCTGGTACGGCGGCGAACTCGACTCGGCGGCCGTACCCACGCTCGACGCGGCCGCCCGGCTGCGGACCGCCGAAGCCAGGGGCGCGGAGGTCGCCTACGCCCCGTACGTCCCGCCGGAGCCCGACGAGAACACCCCGCGTGACCTGGTCGAGGCGGGCGACTACTACCTCACCCCGCGTGCCCAGCACCCCAACGCGCAGAACAAGATGCTCTTCGCCAAGAGCATCTCGAAGATGGTTGCGTTCGACGCCTTCCACCTCGTCGAGGACCTGCTCACCCAGCCGATTCTCATGGTGGCCGGCGGCGACGCCGGATCCCTGTGGCACACCACCAGGCTGCACGGCAGCGTGACCAGTCCGAAGAAGCTCGTGGTCGTCGAGGGCGGCACCCACATGGACTTCTACGACGTCCCGAAGTACGTCGACCGCGCCATCGAGGAGGCCGCCCCGTTCTTCAAGGAGCACCTCACCGTCAAGCCCGCTGACCAGGGCTGACGAACCGCTGTCGGCACGACGTCACGGCGGCCGGGCACATATGAGCCCGGCCGCTGCCGCTTGTCCTCCTTGACCGAGTGCTCGGTGTTATTTAAAGTGCCTGCGCTGGATCATATAAAATATACCAACGTCCCTCGTCTACTGCCCGACCGCCCGTCCAGACCGCCTCCGCCCGTGGCCGAGGCGGAAGAGGGGAGCATGGAATGGTTGCACGAGAAGGTACCGCGCCCGCAGTCCCGGATTTCGTCTCGGGCTCGAAGAGGCATTTGATCGACGGCAAGTGGGTCGAGGCCCGATCCGGGCGGCAGATCGAGGCCGTCAACCCGGCGACAGGGCGATCGCTCTGCAGCATCGCCCAGGGGGATGCCGCGGATGTCGATCTTGCCGTCGCGGCGGCCCGCCGGGCCTTCGAGGGGGAGTGGAGTCGCTGGACGCCGCATCAGCGTCGCAAGCTGATACTGAAGGTCCATGACGTCATCATCGACCACTTCGACGAACTGGCCCTGATCGAGACACTGGACATGGGGGCGCCGCTGTCGCGGACACAGGGACTCAAGGAGTGGACCTCACAGGTTCTGCAGTTCTTCGCCACGCAGTGCGACGCCGCGACCGCGTCGACGGCGCCGAACTCGCTTCCCGGCCGGTTCCTGACGCTGAAGCACCTCGCCCCCGTCGGTGTGGTCGGCGGGATCATTCCGTGGAACGGCCCCCTGATCGGCCTTTGGTGGATCTTCGGCCCGGCACTCGCCACGGGATGCACCGCCGTTCTCAAGCCTGCCGAAGACGCCTCCCTGTCGGTGCTGCGCGTGGCTGAACTGATGGTGGAGGCAGGTGTGCCCGACGGCGTGATCAACGTCGTGACGGGCTACGGCGCCGATGCGGGCCAGGCCTTGGCGGAACACAAGGACGTCGACCGGATCGCCTTCACCGGATCGACCGGCACGGCGCAGTCGATCATCCGTGCCTCGGTCGGCAACTTCAAGCGTCTGCAACTTGAGTTGGGAGGCAAGTCGCCCGACATCGTCTTCGCCGACGCGGATCTGGACAAGGCCGTGCCCGGCGCCGCCATGGGCGTGTACACCAACAGCGGTCAGGTCTGCGTCGCCGGTACGCGCATCCTGGTTCAGCGTTCGATCCATGACGAGTTCGTCGAGCGGATGAAGGAGTTCACGAAGACCATCCGCGTCGGAGACGGGCTCGACCCGAACACCCAGCTGGGACCGCTGATTTCGGAGCGGCAGCTGGAGCGCGTCATGCACTACATCAACCTGGGTGGCGGCGAAGGCGCGCGGCTGGCAAGCGGTGGCACACGCCTCGGCGGCGATCTGGCCTCTGGCTTCTTCGTCGAGCCGACCGTCTTCGCCGGCGCGACGAACGACATGACGATCGCCCGAGAGGAGATCTTCGGGCCGGTCGCCTCGGTGATCCCCTTCGACGACATGGACGACGCGCTGCGGATCGCCAACGACACTCCGTTCGGCCTGGCCGGCGGTGTGTGGACGCGCAACCTCTCCACCGCGCACAAGGTCTCACAGGGCATCAAGGCCGGCACGATTTGGGTCAACTGCTACGGCGTCCTCGACCCGGCCGTCGGCTTCGGCGGCACCAAGATGAGCGGCTACGGCTGGAAGGGGGCCCGAGAGCACGTGGAGGGCTACCTGTACCCGAAGGCCGTCTACATCAACCTCGACTAGGTCGTGTATCAAAAACGGATCTTGGAACGGCTCGGCCTCTGCGACGGGCGTGGCCGGCTCGCAAGATCCACAGCGGGCGGTGGGCAGGTGCTGGTAGTAGTCGGCCATGGCAGCAGACGTGTGGACCCCCGTGATGTCGATGGCCGGTGTAGCTGTGGGTGGTGCGTTGACGTATCTGACACAACGCACCACGCAGCGGACAGCCGACCGGGCTGAGGAACAAAGACGGGTTGCGGCACTGACGGAGGAGCGACGTGACGAACAGATCAGGACCTTGCTGGAGTTCATCCGGTGCGTGCTGGACGCTGAGGGTGTGGCGCATGCGCGGCCGTCACGGTGGGAGGCCGGCGATGACTGGTATGTGACGGCCAGGCCGGCGATGGACGGTCTTCGTATAGCCGAAAAGGGCGTCGAGCTGCTGTGTGCCCCCGGCATGCACGCACCGACGACCGCCTATGCCCGCGCCCTTAGTCAGGCGGTCTGGCAAGAGCGTGACGAAGGGAGCCTGGCCGAGCGTCTGGAACCGTTCAAAGCCGATTTTCTCGCCGTCGCCCGCCGCAGCCTGACCTGACATCGCTGGTCACAACCACGCGTTGATGGCTGCAACCAACACGGTCGCTTCGTAGCGCACGGCCAGCTTGTCGTACCCCGTGGCCACAGCGCGGTTCCTCTTGAGCCGATTGATGCCGCACTCGACCGCGTGGCGCTCACGGTAGTCGGCCGGGTCGAACTTCGGTGGCCGACGACCGCCTGGAGGACGATGTCGTCCTGCGCTGGGAGGCCGTCCGCGCGGCGATGAACACGGCGCCCGGTGCCATCCTGGCCGCCTCTGACTACCGCACCGTCGCCTCCCGTCCCGACGCCACATGGGCGTACCGGATTCTCCCGGCCATCGCGGGCCGGCAATGGATCGGCGCATGACAGCCCCCGCCGCCCCGCACCGCGCGTACGGTGACGGTACGACCCGCCAGGAGGTGCTGATGAGCGCGCAGTCCGAGGAAGCCCCCGCCCCGCCGGCCCCCGCGCAGCTACTCCAAGCGCTGCGCAACGACTGCCGCGCCGACACCTGGGTGCCGGCCTTCGAGCGGGATTGGGCCAAGGCTCTGGAGGACTCCCGCCACACCTACAGCCTCACCCCGCTGCACGACGTGGTCCGCACGTGGCAACTACACCTCGCTGCGGCCCCGGCCGTCGACGCGTACGTGGACTCCGGCCGTGACGAGACCGGCTTCGTGGACCTGGCTGACGTCCTCGGTGGCCGCCGGTGACCGAACAGCCATGGGCGGTGCGCCTGTCGCCGCAGGCCGCGAAGGTGCTCGCCGGACTCCCCGAACCCGCGAAGGAGATGATCCGCGACGTCCTGGGATATCGCGGTGCGCTCCCCGTGGGGTTGGCCTCAGTGGAACGTCGGCGACCCAGAAGGCGAGGATGTCCGTGCTGCCTCCATCGGCCAGTTGTCGGTCGTCTACGTGATCAATCGGCTCACCCGGAACCTGTCCGTCCTGGACATCGTCTGGCTCGGGTAGCCACCCGTGGCAACGCCTTGACCCCGGCATCGCAGCTGCCGGGGTCAAAGCAATGCGCATGCAAACTGCGGTTGATCGCGAGATCAGCGGCGGATATGAACGGTCACGTTGGCGATCGTGCCGCCGGCGAACACGGCGCCTCCGAACAACGCCACAGCTGTGATCTTTTCCGTGTGCCCGAGGGCGGCCAGAAGGCAGATGGCGACCATCACCAAGAGCCCGGTGATCGCAGGAGCTACCTGACTGACCCGCGCGAGGCGAGTCCCCTGTCTTACTGCCTAACTGTTTCGCGATGTCGCTTCAGGATTCATCTCTCGTGTTTTCGCTCGTGAGGATGTGATCTCACCGCGACACCGGGGCGTCCTCAATCGTGCCCTCTGCGGTGCAAAGCTCGGGCATGAGCGCAGCCCGCTGAACGGCGGCCAGACGCGCCCGCTCGGTCGAGTGTCAGGTTGCCGGCTCTCGTCACCGCCGAACCCACTCGTGCGTCTTGTGGCTGGTGCACCGGCATCCTGCGCGCCCCCGGCCCTTTCGAAAGAGCGCGTCGGGACCTCCGCCCGAGGACGGCCGCGGGCCGCAGGCGTTCTGACCCGAACAGGTGGCGGCGGGGTGACGCGCCAGGGAGGCCGATCCAGCGAATCGATTCGCCACGCAACGTCCCTCCTAGGGTCAGTCCCGCACCACCACACGACCACGTTCGAGCCACTCTGAAAAGGGCACTTCCTCGATGAAGATCCGCTCCACCCTCGGCTCCGGTCTCGGCGCTCTCGCTCTGGCCCTGGCAATGGCTGGTTCGGCCCAGGCCGCCCAGGGCAACTTCCACTACAAGTACGTGGACGACCACGGTCAGGAGCGGTACGCGACCCTGCACGACCCGCACAGCGGCAAGTGCATCAACCTCTATTCCGTGGGCGACGACACGGAACTGCCGGGCTACGCCCCACACAACGAGACCGACACCGCCGTGACCGTCTACCTCGGGGCGAACTGTGAGGGGCCCGACTGGCGGCTGAAGGCCCACGGCGCGCCGGCCAAGGACACCCTGGAGGTCCGCTCCGTACGCTTCGACGCCCCGCAGTCCTAGGCGGTTTCTTTCGGGTCACCTCGCTGACCAGATGAAGATGGCGGCGAGGTGAAGTCCGGCCCCCGCCCGCCGTTCAGACGCTGTCGGCGTGCTGGATCCGCTCGGTGAGAAAGCCGCGGAGGTGGGAGGTGAACACGTCGTTGTCGTCGCCCGTGACCATATGACCCGCCGCGACCTCGACCAGGCGCGCCGAGGGTACGAGTTCGAGCAGTTCGTTCGCGGCCTCGGCGGTGACCATGTCCGAGTGGTCGCCGCGTACCAGCATGGTCGGCACGGTCACGTTGCTCGCCGCTCGGCGCAGCCTGTCGACGGCGAAGTTCCGCTCGTCCGTGCTGGACTCGAGGAACCGCGGGTCCCAATGCCAGTACCAGCGCCCGTCGGCGCGCTGCCGCACGTTCTTCTTGAGCCCTTCCAAGTTGCGCGAGGTGCGGCGACGGGGGCTGTAGGCGTTGACCGCCTCGGCCACTTCCGCCAGTGACGAGAACCCGTTCGGGGCGCTTGCCATGAACGCGCGAACCCTCGCCTGGCCGGCCGCGTCGACTCGGGGTGCGATGTCGACAAGAACCAGCCCGGCCGTCGTGCCGGGGCGTTCGCCCTCCGCGACGAGAGCGGTTCGTCCCCCCAGGGACGCACCTATCACCACGGGTGGACGGTCGAGCGTGTCCACGACGGAGTACAGATCGGCGACGAAGCCGTCCAGGGTGTAATCGCCATCGGCGGACCATTCGCTGTCGCCGTGCCCGCGTGCGTCCACGGTGATGGCCACCCAGCCGTCGGCGGCGAGTTTCCGTGCGGTCCGTGCCCATGAGTGCCGGGTCTGGCCGCCGCCGTGCATGAGCAGGACGACCCCGTGTTCGGGGGCCGTCGGGCTCCACTGGTCGGCGGCCACCCGCGCACCTCGTGCGCCGCGGAACGCGATGTGCTCGTGATGGAGGTGGTCCTCCGCAGCCACGCTGCCTCCGTGTGTCTACTCGTCGGCCGTCATTGCACTATCTAGCATTATATATAATTCACCTGGTCGAGATCGAGCTGATCGAGATCGACCGTTCGCGTCTCGCGGAGCCGGAAGGTGCAGATCGCCGCCAGGAGGCACAGCGCGGCCAGGTAGACCCCGAACGCGGGCGCCCCGAAGGACTCCGTCATCGAGGGCGCGATCAGGGGTGAGACGGAACCTCCGACGACGGTTCCCAGGTTGTACGAGACCGCTGACGCGGTGTAGCGGTACCGGGTGTGGAACTGCTCCGGCAGGAAGGCTCCCATCGGTGCGAACTGGATGCCGCTGAGGAGCATCGTGACGCACAGCGCGAGCGTGAACGTGAGGCCGGAAGCGTGGGAGAGGACCGGGAAGAGGGCGAGTGCCCAGACGGCCGCGGTGACGCTCGCCCCTCCGATGACCGCCCGGCGGCCGAACCGATCGGACGCGGCGGCGCCCACGAGACCTCCCAGTGCCAGCATCAATCCGCTGACCGTTCCTGCCGTGAGCACGAACGTCCGGGACAAGCCGAGCTCGCCGTGCGCGTAGTTGGTCAGGTAGGTGCCTGAGACGTAGAAGAAGGCGAACGGCGTGAGGCCGACGCCGGCCGCGAGAACGATCTCTCGCGCCTGGTGCCGGAAGGCGTCGAGGAACGGCATGCGCGCCGCACCGTTGCGAGCCAGTTCCCGCTGGAAGACCGGAGTCTCGTCGATCTTGAGTCGGACGTAGAGGCCGACCGCGACCAGCACGGCGCTCGTGATGAAGGGGATGCGCCAGCCGTAGTTCGTGAAGGTCTCGTTGTCCATGCCCAGGCCCGTGGCGAGGAATGTCGCGTTGGCGAGCGGGAAGGACAGGGTCGCGCCGAGCTGGGGGAATGTGGCCCAGAATCCGCGCTTGTCCTTCGGGGCGTACTCCGTCACGAAGAGGTTGGCTCCGGCCCACTCGCCGCCTGCCGCCAGCCCCTGCACGATCCGCAGGGCGACGAGAACGACGGGTGCCGCGGCACCGATCAGATCGGGAGTCGGCAGCAAGCCGACTCCCGCGGTGGCGATCCCCATCATCAGCAGGGTCGTGACAAGTGTCCTCTTGCGGCCGAGGCGGTCTCCGAAGTGGCCGAAGAGGGCGCCGCCGATGGGTCGTGCCACGAACGCGACACCGAACGTCGCGAACGACGCCAGGACGCCCGCTGTCGCACTCAGAGCGGGGAAGAAGACGGAGGGGAAGACCAGCGCCGCCGCCACCCCGTAGATGGCGAAGTCGTAGAACTCGACCAGAGTCCCGATCACGCTGGTGAAGGCGACGTTCCGTCTTGTCGCGGCGGGGGAGCGCTGTCCGTCGCCCGTGTGATCACGCAGACTGCCGTCTGCGGGTGGGGTGTTCTCCGTGTGATTCATGGGGCCTCATCCGCGTGCGTCGTCGAACAGGGAAGAGCTCTTGAGCCGGCCGGACCGTATATTAAATATTTCAGGAGTTCAAGACTTCCGGAGTCTCCCGATGGCGGCCCGAAGAACCGTATATTCCCTGCGACTTGACCCGCTTCCTCTGCCGGAAGGACGAGCAATGCGCACCTGGTCCGAGATGGTTGCCTACCACGCGGCGCGCAGACCGGACGCCCTCTTCGTGCGCGACGACACGGAGGAAGCGACCTATGCGGAGATGTCCCGCCGGCTCGCCCGGCGTGCCACATGGCTCGTCGACCGTGGAGTCGAGCCGGGATCCCGTGTGGCGCTGCTGGCCCGGAACAGCGTCGCGCTCGTCGAGACCCTTCTGGCCTGCCATCACCTGGGCGCGGTGGGGGTCCCGCTGAACCATCGGCTGTCCGCCGACGAGATCGCGTACCTGATCGAGCACAGCGAGAGCCAACTGCTCGTGGCAGACCCGGAGTTCCGGGAGCTCGCTGGCCGGGCCGCGGTCGGCCACCCCGGCTCGCTCGCGGTCGCCGAGCTCCGGCCCGCCGCCGAGTCAGGGCTCGGCGATCTCGCGCCCGCGGCACCGGTGGAGGCGGGGCTCGACGACGTCTGCCGGATCATGTACACGTCCGGCACGACCAGCCGGCCGAAGGGCGTCGCCCTGACGAACCGCAACATCCTCGTCAAGTGTGCCGCGCAGGCACGCGAGTTCGGTCTGAGCTTTCGCGACCACGGTCTGGTCGCGGGGCCGCTCTTCCATATCGCCGCGCTGGACGTCACGCTGACGAACGCGGCGTACGTCGGCGGCTCCGCCCGCCTGCTGCGCAGGTTCGACGCCGACCGGGTGCTGGACCACCTGCGCAACGACGGTGTGACCCACGTCTGGCTCGCTCCGGTGATGATCCGCGGAGTGCTCGAAGCGGCTCGACAGGCCGGGGGCGTCGTTCTCGGCGAGGGACCCCGGCTCATGATCGGCGGCGGCGAGCCGACTCCGAGGGAACTGATGGAGCGGATCGCGACGGTCTTCCCGAACACGTGGTACGCCAATGTCTACGGACTGACCGAGACGAGCACGGGGGACACGGTGCTTCCGCAGTCGCAGGCGGGAGTGCGCCCGACGAGTGTGGGGCTCACGGTCGCGGAGTCGACCGTGCGGGTCCTCGATCCGAAGGGGCGGCCCGTCGCGCCGGGCGAGCGCGGCCAGGTGGCCATCGGTGGGCCGAAGCTGAGCCAGGGGTATTGGCGGGACCCCGAGGCGACGGCCGCGAGCAGGCACGAAGGGCTCTTCCTGACCGGTGACGAGGGCTACCTCGACGACGAGGGTTACCTCTTCATCACCGGACGCTTCAAAGACGTGATCATTTCGGGTGGGGAGAACATCGGCGCGGCCGAGGTGGAACGGGTCCTCATGATGCACCAGGCGGTGGCCGAGGCCGCCATCGTGGGCCGGCCCGACCCGCAATGGGGAGAGGTCCCCGTGGCCTTCGTGGTGGCGCGGCAGGGTGCCTCGCTGGAGGTCGCCGATCTCGACGAGCACTGCCGGGAGAAACTCGGCTTGCTGAAGACGCCCAAGGAGTACCGACTCCTGCCGGAACTGCCCCGGACAGCGATCGGAAAAGTACACAAAGCCCAGCTGAGAGAGCTGCTGGGCCGCGCGGAGGGCTGAGCCTCTGTTGCGCGCATGCGTCAATATATAATATTCCCGTGTTGGCTCTTCTCATCGGCACCGACAGGCCGCCGCACGGCGGCACGCAAAGGGAGTCTCGTGAGCACGTCAGAAGCCCTCGAAGTCCAGGTACGTTCCGTGGCCGACCACCCGACGGGCGGGTTCGCGGAGGCGGCTGCATCCGTCGGGTTCAAGAGACTGCTCGGTGACCGATGGAGTTGCCGCGCCTTTCTGCCGGACGAGGTTTCCGACGACGTGATCGCGGAGATGTTCGGGATCACGCAGCGGACGGCGTCCTGGTGCAACACCCAGCCGTGGCAGGTGTATCTGACGAAGGGCGAGGCGACCGGACGGTTCGCGGCGAGTCTGACCGACCACGCGAAGACCCATGAGCAGGTGTCGGATCTCGACATGCCCGCGGGATACCGCGGTGTCTACAAGGAGCGTCGGCGCGGGGCGGGTTACGCGCTGTACGCCAGTCTGGGGATCGCGCGGGAGGACTGGGACGCTCGTGAGGCGCAGCGGCTGAGGAACTTCGAGTTCTTCGGTGCGCCGCATGTCGCCGTGATCACCACCGATCGGGATCAGGGTGTGTACGGGGCGGTCGACTGCGGCGGTTACGTCGCGAACCTCATCAACGCCGCCACGTCGCTGGGCGTCGCGACGATTCCGCAGGCGGCGATCGCGATGCACTCGGACCACGTGCGTGATTTCTTCCGGATTCCGCAGGACCGGCTGATCGTGTGCGCGGTCTCCTTCGGTTACGCCGACACCGAGCATCCGGTCAACCGGTTCCGCACCACTCGGGCGGACATCGAGGACACGGTCGTCGTCGTCGTCGACCACTGACCGCTGTCACCTGATGCCGACCACCGACCCGGGCCACCGGCCGCACGACGGCCCCGGGGCTCCCGTTTTCGAGGCAGAGCAGAGAGGGCGCGCAGATGATGAAGCCGTGGGCCGAGGCAACTGTCCTGGATGTCTTCGAGTCCGCCGTGAGGGGCCGGCCGAGAGGCGAGGCGGTGGTCTGTGGGTCGGAGCGCCTCAGTTACGAGGACCTCGACACCCAAGTCGACGGGCTCGCACAGGGATTGAGGGAGCTCGGTGTCACCAGAGGCGACCGGGTCGCGGTGTGGATGGTCAACCGCACCGAGTGGCTCGTCACTTACTTCGCGGTGGCCCGACTCGGAGCGGTCCTGGTCGCGTTGAACCCCCGGTACACCGTGGACGAGTGCCGGCACGTTCTCGACGCCTCCCAGGCGAAGGCCGTCGTCATGCAGGACCGGTTCCGGCGGCACGACTACCTCGACGCGCTCCGCTCGCTCTGTCCCGAGATCGACGAGGCCGGGCCCGGCCGGTGGTCGAGCGTCGCCGTGCCGAGCCTGCGCGAGGTCGTCGTGGTGGGTGAGACCGGTGCGCGGGGGACACGCTCGTTCTTCGAAGTGGCGGAGAGCGGCCGCCGCTCACTCGACGCCGGTGAACCCGCACCGAGAGCCGATGTCTCCCCGGATGACATGTTCCTGCTCCTGTTCACCTCGGGGACGACGTCGCGTTCCAAGGGGGTGATGCTGAGCCATCGCAACATCGTCGCCAACAACTTCCTGAGCGGGGAGCGGCAACGGCTGACCCCGGAGGACAGGATGCTGTTCGTGCTGCCGCTCGCCTCGGCGTTCAGCTGCGCCCACGGGCTGATCGCGATCCTCAGCCATCACGGTACGTTCGTGCTGCTCGACTCCTTCTCGGCGCCCGACTGCATGCGCCTGATCGAGCAGGAGCGGTGCACGACGATGTACGGCGTCGCCTCGATGTTCCAGGACATCATCGACGCGCCGGAGCGGCCGGACTACGACCTGGGTTCCCTGCGCACGGGCGTCGGCATTCTGACACCCGAGGTGGCGGCCGCCATCCGGGAGGAACTCGGCGTTCCCGAGTACCACAACGGCTGGGGCATGACCGAGTCCGGCGGCGTCAGCACCATGACGAGCGTCGCCGATCCCGTCGAGATCCGCACGGCCACGGTCGGCACCCCGTTGCCCGGAGTGGAGCTGAAGATCGCCGATCCCGGGACCGGTACGGCAGTCGCCGAGGGCGAGGCCGGGGAGGTCCTGGTGCGGGGCACCGCGGTCACCCAGGGGTACTACCAGGACCTGGAGGCGACCGAGGCGCTGATCGACGAGGACGGCTGGCTGCATTCCGCCGACCTCGGCCAGGTGCTGCCCGGCGGTTACCTGAAATACCTCGGACGGCTCAAAGACCTGATCAAGCCGAACGGGTTCAGCGTGTCTCCCGCGGAGATCGAGACGGTGCTGTCCACGTTGCCCGGTATCAAGACCGCCGCGGTCGTCGGGGTGCCCGACCGCCGGACGATGGAGGCGGTCTTCGCCTTCGTCGTACGCGATCCCGCCGCGCAGGAACCCCTCGACACCGAGGCCGTGCGGGAGTACTGCGCCCGACGGCTCGCCGGATACAAGATCCCCAAGTACGTCGAGTTTCTCGAGGAGGATCTGCCCCGCAACGACCTCAGAAAGGTACTCAAGAACCGGCTGCGTGAGGATGCGGCGCGGTGGATCTCCGCAGGGGCGGCCGGTCGGCAGCTCCCGCGGGCGAGGACGACCGCATGAGCGGGCCCCTGGAAGGCATCCGGGTGCTGGAACTCGCCGGCATGGGACCGGGTCCTCATGCCGGAATGCAGCTGGCGGACATGGGGGCCGACGTCGTACGCGTCGTCCGGCCGACGGCGGCCGTTCACGAGCGCGAGGGCAACGCGCACGTGCAGCGTGGGCGCACCATCGTCGTCGCGGACCTGAAGGACGAGCGTGCCCGCGGCGGCCTCACGGACCTCGTCCGCCACGCGGACGTGCTGATCGAGGGCTTCCGGCCAGGGGTGGCCGAGCGCCTCGGGCTGGGACCCCAGGAGTGCCGGGCGATCAACCCGCGCCTCGTGTACGCGCGGGTGACGGGCTGGGGACAGGACGGTCCGCTGTCCGGGCGCGGCGGGCACGACATCAACTACATCGCCCTGACCGGCGCGCTCCACGCCATCGGCACGGCCGACGAGCCGGTGCCCCCGCTGAGCCTGGTGGGCAACTACGGCGGCGGCGCCATGTTCGTCGTCACCGGCGTACTGGCGGCACTGCTGCAGCGGAGCCGCACCGGACGGGGCGAAGTCGTGGACATCTCCACCGTCGACGGCACCTGCACCCTCCTGCAACCGATCCTCGAACTGCGCGGTCAGGGAGAGTGGTCGGACCGTCGGCAGGACAACCTGCTCGACGGCGGACGGCCCTATTACCGCACCTACGCCTGCAGCGACGGCCGGCACATGGCCGTGGGCGCCATCGAGCCGCAGTTCTACGCGAACCTGGTCGCAGGACTGGGTCTCGACGGGGTGGATCTCCCGGCGCAGGACGACCCCGACGGCCGACCGGTCGTGAAGAAGGCGTTCGCCGACGCGTTCGGGCGGCATCCCCGCGGTCACTGGGAACAGGTCTTCCGGGATCTCGACGCCTGTGTGACGCCGGTCCTCTCCTTCGACGAGGCCGCTACGCATCCGCACATCGAGGCGCGGGGGACGCTCGTGGACGGCCCGGAAGGCCTGGTCGCGGCCGGTGCGCCCCGCTTCTCGTCCGCGGCCGGCACCACTGCGCCGACTCCACTGGTATCCCGGACGGCGACCCTGGCGGAGACGGTCGAGACATGGCAGAGCTGAAAGATCGTCAGGAGGGCGGTCGCCCTTCCATGACAGGGAGGTGGCCCGCCCCGCCACCTGGTGGCGAAGACGGCGGCGCGCCGTTGCACGGGATACGCGTGCTCGACTTCTCCGCGTTCCTCCCCGGCCCGTTCGCGTCGCTGGTCCTCGCCGAGGCGGGCGCGGACGTCGTACGCATCGAGCCCGCGGGATCCGGTGATCCGCTGCGGTCCTTCGAACCCCTGCTGGGACCGGGGCGGGTCAGTGCGATGTACGCGATGCTCAATCGCGGAAAGCGTGCCTTCGGCGCCGACATGACCGATCCCGGGGACCGGGCTTCGGTCCTGGAACTGGCCGCGGCCGCCGACGTGGTGATCGTGCAGGAGCGGCCCGGTGTCGCCGAACGCCGGGGCCTCGGCTACGACGAGCTCAGCCGGAGGAACCCGAGGCTCATCCACTGCGCGATCACCGGATACGGCTCGTCCGGGCCGCACGCCGAACGGGCCGGGTTCGACCTGGCGTTCATGGCGGACTCGGGGCTGCTCGGCGCCGCACTGTCCGCTGAGGGCGCCCCGGTACTGCCGGCGACGAGCGTGGCGGACATCGCCGGCGGCACCTATCCCGCGCTGATCAACATCCTGTTGGCGCTGCACCGGCGAGAGCGCACCGGGCGGGGGACCTCGCTGGAGATCTCCATGGCCCACAATCTCCAGGCGCTCGGCTACCGGCACTTCGTGCAGCGACAGGCACGGGGCTCCTGGCCGGATCCGCGGCAGGACTTCCTGGGTGGCGGCAGCGCGCGCTATCACATCTACCCCACGGCCGACGGGCGGTTCGTCGCGGTGTACGCACTGCACGACCGTTCATGGGACCGGCTCGTCTCCGTACTGGGTCTGACCGTGGAGGCCGCCGGGGACGGGAACGGCCGTGATGCGGTGAGGCTGTTGACCGACGCCTTTCTCCAGCACCCGGCGGCCCGTTGGCGGGAGGTGTTCGCCTCCACGGGCATCAAGGCGACCGTGGTGTCCCACTTCGGCGAAGCCGAACGGTCCGGGCTGATCGACACGGACTCCGCCGACCGGGTCCGCTGCGGGGACGACGAAGTCGGAACCCTGCCGAGCGTCGTCGACCCGAACCTCAGGCGTCCGCCCGGCACGCTGGACTGCCCCGAGCTCGCCGAGCTCGGCACACCGCACGACAAGGAGGACCGATAACCGTACTGCTTCTTTGGTGAATCGGTCTGTCACACGCACGAAGTACAAGGAGGCAATCGTGAGGACTCGAGCCGCGATCATTCGGAACAGCCCCGGGAAATTCGAGGTCGTGGACCTCGACCTGGACGTGCCGCGTCAGGGCGAACTCCAGGTGAAGCTGACGGCCGCCGGTCTGTGCCACTCCGACGACCACGCCCAGACGGGCGATCTGGTACTCGCTCACTATCCGCTCGTCATGGGGCACGAGGGCGCCGGAGTCGTCGAGGCCGTGGGCCCCGACACACCTGGCTGGGAGGTCGGGGACCATGTCGTGTTCTCCTTCCTTCCCAGCTGCGGGCGTTGCCGGTGGTGTGCCGAGGGCAGGAGCAACCTGTGCAATCTCGGCGCGTACACACTGCGTGGGTCGCGGTTCGACGACCTCGACAGCTTCCGGTTCAGTCTCGACGGGCAGCCGGTGGGCCAGGTGTGCGGGCTGGGCACGTTCGCCGAGCGCACGGTGGTGTCGACCCAGTCCGCGGTCAAGGTGGACCAGGACCTGCCGCTGGACAAAGCGGTGCTGGTCGGGTGCGGTGTCGGTACCGGCTGGGGCTCGGCGGTGTACGCCGCCGAGGTGATGCCGGGCGAGGTCGTGATCGTGATGGGCGTCGGTGGCATCGGCATCAACGCGGTGCAGGGCGCGGCGCACGCGGGCGCGGGCACCCTGATCGCGGTGGATCCGGTCGCGTTCAAGCAGGAGACGGCCGAGAAGCTGGGGGCGACGCACTCCTTCCCGACGATCGAGGAGGCGGCCGATTTCGCGCGGTCCGTCACCGACGGGCAGGGGGCGGACAAGGCGATCGTGACGGTCGGTGTCACCACGGGGGTGCATGTCGCCCAGGCCTTCCAGGCGATCCGCAAGGCGGGCACGGTCGTCGTGACCGGCCTCGGAGACATGAACTCCACGGACGGGATGCCGATCAACCCGTGGGAGATCGCGATGCTCCAGAAGCGGATCCAGGGGTCGCTGTTCGGCCAGTGCAACCCCAACGCCGACATCCCCCGGCAGCTGCGCATGTACCGCGACAGGCAGCTCAAGCTCGACGAACTGATCACCCGGACCTACCGCCTCGACGAAGTCGGGCAGGGCTACGACGACATGAAGGCCGGCAGGAACATCCGCGGCATCATCGTCTTCGATTGAGAGGCGCAACAGCTGTGGACGCCGATATCGTCGATAAGACCAGTCCCTCGTTCACGATGCTCGTGGAACTCGGCAAAGTCCGCGAGTTCGTACGAGCGGTCGGCGCGACCGATTCCACGGACTCGCCCGACGAGACGCCTTGCGTCCTTCCGACCTTTCTGTGCACCCAGGACCTCTGGCACGACGAGTCGGCCGACCCGATCGCCATGTCGGGGCTGGATGTGACGCGGGGACTGCACGCGGAGCAGGAGTTCGTCTTCTTCGGCCAGCCTCCTCGCGTGGGCAGCCGCCTGACCTGTGCGACGAAGATCGAGGAAGTCTTCCGCAAGACCGGACTCCGAGGCGGCGACATGACCTTCATGGTCGCCGTGACCGAATTCAGAGATGAGGAAGGTCACTTGGTGGCGGAGTCCCGTAAGACGTCCGTCGAACTGGGAGAAGGGCACGCATGAACGCGCGGGACATCCCGGCGTGCCCGGATCCTCTGGTCGTCGGGCCGGTGACGCGGACCGACTTCGTGAGATACCAAGGTGCGTCCGGAGACATGCAACCGGTCCATCACGACGAGGAGTTCGCTCGGCAGGCCGGGCACCCCAGCCCCTTTTCCGTCGGCATGTACCAGGGCGGCTTGCTGGGCGCGTGGGTGGCGCGGTGGTTCGGCGTCGAGAACGTGCGGCGGTATCGCATGCGGTTCAAGGAGCGGGTCTGGCCGGGGGACGTACTGACGTGCACCGGCGAAGTGACCGGGTGGCGGACGGGTGACGACGGTCTCGAAGTGGACCTGGAGCTGCGTTGCACCCGGCAGAACGGCGACGTGGCCGTGGAGGGCTGGGCGATGTGCGTGGTGCCCCGTGCCCGGGCCGCCTGACGGGCTGCCCACCCGCAGGACGGCGGCCGCCCGGCAACTCGGAGAACCAGTTGCCGGGCGGCCGTGGTCAGTGGCGGTGTGCTCAGTTGGTGGCGGGGGGCGTGCCGATGACGAGTCCGTACGCGCGTCGGGAGACGTGGCCGGTGAGGTCGATCGTGATGGCCTTCTCCTCGGTGAACTCGTCGAGGGCGTCGGGGCCGAGTTCCCGGCCGTTGCCGCTCTGCTTGTAGCCGCCGAAGGGCATGTGCTGGGAGATGTTGTGCCAGTCGTTGATCCAGATGCTGCCGGCCTGGAGCTGGCGGGCGACGTCGAGTGCGCGCTGGACGTCCTGGCTCCACACGCCGGCGGACAGGCCGTACTCCGTGTCGTTGGCGATCTTGATGGCTTCGTCCAGGGAGTCGTAGCGCAGCACGGACAGGACCGGGCCGAAGATCTCCTCGCGTGCGATGCACATGTCGTTGGTGACGTCGGTGAAGACGGTCGGCTCGACCCAGAAGCCCTCCTCGAAACCGGGCCCGCTGGGGCTGGTGCCGCCGTGGGCGAGGGTGGCGCCCTCCTTCTTGCCACGCTCAATGTAGCCGAGGATCCGGTCGCGCTGGACGGCGTTCATCACCGGGCCGATGTCGGTGCCCGCGTCCAGCGGGTTGCCGATCTTCAGCGTCTTCAGGCGGGCGATCAGCCGCTCGACGAACTCGTCGTGCAGCGCGGTGGGCAGCAGCAGCCGCGTGCCGGACTCACAGGCCTGGCCGGCGTGCAGGAGGAAGGCGTAGAGGGAGCCGTCGACGGCCGCGTCCAGGTCGGCGTCGTCGAGGACGATGTTGGGACCCTTGCCGCCGAGTTCGAGGGTGACCTTCTTGATGGTGTCCGCGGCGGTGCGCATGACCTCGCGGCCGACCTCGGTGGAACCGGTGAAGGACACCTTGCGCACGTCCGGGTGGGCGACCAGATGGGCACCGACGGTCTCGCCGTCCCCGGTGACCACGTTGTAGACGCCGTCGGGCAGGCCCGCCTCCCGCAGCATCGTGGCGAGTTCGAGCTGGGCCGTCGGGGTCTTCTCGTCGACCTTGATGACCACGCTGTTGCCGGCCGCGAGCGCTGGGATCGCCTTCCACGCACCCAGGACCAGAGGGAAGTTCCAGGGCACGATGCCCAGGCAGACACCGATGGGCTCCCGGCGCACGAGCTGGGCGTTGAGCACCTGCCCGGTGACCGGTCCGGGGCGCTCCCACTCGTAGGCGCGGGTCAAGTCGGCGAAGTGCTGGATGTGCATGAGAGGGAAACCGACACTGATCGCCTGGGACAGACGCAACGGGAAGCCGCATTCGCGGGAACCGAGCTCGGCGAGCTCGTCCATCCGGCTCGCCAGCGTGGCGAGGACCCGGTCCAGGACCGCGGCCCGCTCCACCGGCGGAGTGTTGCGCCACACCCCTTCCTCGAACGACCGCTTCGCCGCCGCGACCGCCACGTCCGCGTGCGCCGTCGTACCCTTCGCCGCGGTGGCGACCAACTCCTCCGTAGCGGGATTGATCACCTCGTACTGCTCATCGGAGTCCACCCACTCGCCCCCGATGAACATCCTGTAGTGCGGAACACCCTGCCGCTCAACGGCAGCCTTCTCGGTCACAGTCGACACTGTCTGCGCCCCTCTGGTCGTGCTGGCGAACCCCTTCGGCCGCTCCTGCCCAAAGGTAGGAAGGATTCAGGCGCGTGAACGTCCAGGAAATTGGACACCCCCGCGCGCTTCACGGCTGAGGTAGCCGGTGGAGGAACAGGCAGGACAGGGCGTGCGCCGACCTGTTGAAATTCGTGGATGGTATATAATGTTTCCTGAGGATTGCGTGCTGTAGAACACTGAGCGGGACTGCATCGGCGTACGACTGCGAGTCAGCACCCCTGCGCGGGGGCGCCACGAGTAAGAGGCCGATGTGTCTGGCGAGAAGAGGTGGCCTCGCGTGTACAGGACCTCCCGGGAAACCCACGTCGGACCGGCACGGCCCGAGATCGCGTCCTCGTGGACCCGATCCCGGCTGAACGGCCTGTGCGCGGACGACACTCCGGGGCTCAAGCAGGAATCGGTCGCCGGAGCGGGAGGTCTGACCCGCGCGGCCGGTCCCGTGCTGGAACGGGTGCGGGCGGAAATCGACGACACCCCGTTCGCCTTCGTGCTCGCCGACCGCACCGCACGTGTCGTCGACATCCGTTGCGCGGACAAGGCGTTCAGCGGGGCCCTCGTCGATCTGGGCATCGTGCCGGGCGTCAGGCTCGGTGAGGACGAGGTGGGTACGAACGCCGTCGGTACACCGGTGGAGACCCGGAAGGGACTCTTCGTACGTGGAGACGAGCACTTCATGGCGGCGTTCCACGAGTTCGCCTGCTACGGGCATCCGATCATCCACCCGATCACCCGCCGTCTCGAAGGCGTCGTGAACATCGGAGGCCGTGCGGGGGACGAGCACCGGCTGTTCTCGCCGCTGGTGCGACGCGTCGTCCGGGACATCGAGGACCGGCTTCAGCTCGACGCCTCCGGCGCCCAGCGCCGGTTGCTGGCGGCGTTCCAGGCGGCGGCGCGCTCTCCCAGGCGTCCGGTTCTGGTGGTCGGGCACGGCCTCGTGCTGGCCACGCCGGCCGCGCTCGACCTGCTGGAGCCGGCCGACCACGCGGCGGTCCAGGCGTGCGCGGAGGGAATGCGCGGCGAAGGCGAGGTGACCCATCGGCTGACCCTGGTCTCCGGCCGGACCGTCCGGCTGAGGTGCGCACCGGTCGACGGCGTCGAGGGGGCGTTGGTCGACATCGTCCCGGAGCACCCCGGCCGACGCGGCACTCGGGGTGCGGGCACCGCCACCGGCTGGCCCTTGCTGGTCGTCGGGGAGCCGGGCAGCGGCCGCACGACCGAGGCACGTCGGGCCGTGGGACCGGGTTCGATCACGCTCGACGCGACGGATGTCGTTCGGCACGGCGAGCAGGCCTGGGTCTCGAACCTGGTGGCACTGCTCGAGAAGGACAGCCCCGCCGTCGTCATCGAGGACATTCAACTGCTCTCCGAACAGGTGACGTTGCTCCTGGCGAGATGTCTTCGCGGCACCCGGCGGATGACCGTGATGACCACGACACCGGGAGGCCACCTGGACGGCGTCCACGCATCGCTGGCAGCCTTGTGCGGCGCCCGCCGCGATCTGGTACCCCTGCGCCGTCGCAGGCACGAGATCCCCGGACTGGCCCAGCGCATGCTGGCCGACGCGACCGGCCCCGGACACAGGCGACTCACGCCCGACAGCCTGCGGGTGCTGGCTGCCCAACCCTGGCCGGGCAACCTCGCGGAGCTGCGCCGCGTGATCCAGACCGTCGCCAGGACCCGCTCGGCGGGCGACATCATCGCCTCGGACCTGCCCGCCTCGCACCGCGGGGTGCCGGCACCCGTCTCGCCCTTCCGCCAAGCGGAGCGGGAGATCATCGTGGCGGCCATCGAGGCCGCCGCGGGTAACAAACTCCAGGCGGCACGCGTACTCGGAATGAGCCGGTCCACGCTCTACAACCGGATGCGCGCGCTGCGCATCCACTGACGCCCGATGCATGAGCCGGTGCCCGTTCGGCAGGCGATCACGTCACCGCGTCCCGACGGCTCCATCTTCTTCCGTCTCGGGTAACCTCCCCTCCTGAGCGGGAGGGAGTGCGTGTGGAGTCGCGGCCGAACGGTGCCAGGACGGGGCGTCCGCCGGCCACGTCGGTCCAGGCACTTGAGCGGATCGGGTTCGAGTTGTTCGCCCGGCAAGGTTTCGAGCGGACGACGGTCGACGACATCGCCACCGCCGCCGGCATCGGCCGCCGTACCTTCTTCCGCTACTTCGCCTCGAAGAACGATCTCGTGTGGGGCGACTTCGGGGGTCAACTGGCCCGCCTGGAGCACCTGCTCGCGGCGGACCCCACGCTGCCGATGATGGACGCGCTGCGCTGCGCGGTGATCGAGTTCAACCGTTTCGACCCCGCCGAAGTGCCGTGGCACCGCCAGCGCATGGAGCTGATCCTCACCGTTCCCACGCTCCAGGCGGACGCCACGCTGCGCTACCGGGCCTGGCGGAAAATCGTCACGGAGTTCGCGGCGAGGCGCACCGGCTCGCGTCCGTCCGACATGGGGCCCCGGTTGACCGGTCACGCCTCCCTCGGAGCGGCCCTCGCGGCGTACGAGAGCTGGCTGGCCCAGCCGGAATCCGATCTGACGGAGTTGATGGACCGGGCCGTTCGGCAGCTGACGGTCGGCCTCGCGGTCATGGACGCGGGAGTCACGGGAACCAGGTGAGCGGCGCTCGGGGCTGCCGGGGCCGCGCTCAGGTCAGGTCGCGGCGCATGGCGTCGGCCGTGAACTCCCCGATGAGTACGGCCGTAGCCGCCGGACCGCGCAGCGGAGCCGAGGGGAGGAGGGAGGTGTCCGCCACCCGGAGCCCGGGTACACCGTGGACTCTGCCGTACTGGTCGACCGCCGCCGTGCGTCCGTCCGGTCCCATCGGCGCGGTCCCACAGGCATGGTGGGACGTACCGAGGTTGCGGCTGATCCACTGGTCCAACGCGTCATCGCTGTCAAGGAGTTCGGGGCCGGGCTGGAGCAACCGTCCCTCGGAGACGCGGTCGAAGGCGCGGGTGGCGACGAGTTCCGCCGTGGCGCGGACGGCCTCACGCAGGCGGCGGCGGTCGTCCGGAGTGGCGAGATAGCCGTACTCGATGCGCGGGGGCAGGGCGGGGTCGGCGGACTGGATGCGAAGCCGGCCGGTCGAGGCCGGTGACTGGACCGAGACGAGGAACGCCAGCGGCGCGCCGGCGACGGCCGGAGTACCGCCGACGAGCCCGGCGATCGGCACGAGGGACTGCAGGATCTCGAGGTCGCCCGGATACGTGCGGTCCGAGGAGGACAGGTGCAGGCAGCCGCCGAGCCACGATGCGTCGGGCGCGCCCACATCCTGCCGGGGAGCCCACTCCAGGACGAGTTGGGGGTGGTCGCTGAAGCGGGTGCCGACGGCGGGGGCGTCCTTGACGACGGGGATGCCGAATCGTTCGAGGGCGGGCCGGGGCCCGATGCCGGACAGCTGGAGCAGCTGAGGGGTGACGAAGGAGCCGGCACACAGGACGACTTCCCCGCAATGGAGGACGGTCTCTCGGCCGCCTCGCCGGACGACCACCCCGCATGCGCGGCCGCGCCGGACGACGACCCGGCGAACGAGGCAGTCACCGATGGCGGTGAGGTTGGGACGAGCCAGGGCAGGCAGGAGGTAACCGATGCCGGTGTTGAGCCGCAGACCGTCGACGGCGTTGGAGGGTACGGGGCCGAAGCCCGGCGGTGCCTGGTCGTTCTTGTCGGGCTCGAGAGGATGACCGAGTTCCTCCGCCGCCGACCGAAAGGCCGCCGCGGCGGGATGGGAAAGTGATCCGCGGCGTATGCGCATCGGACCGTCACCGCCGTGCAGTTCACCGGCGCCGTAGTCGAGATCCGTCTCCAGCGCGCGCAGCAGGGGGAGCACCCGCTCGTAGGCCCAGGCCGGGTTGCCGACCGTCGACCAGCGGTCGAAGTCCTCGCGCCGGGCCCTGATGAAATAGCCGCCGTTCACGGTGGTCGAACCCCCGAGACCGCGCCCGCGGACCACTGTGTAGGGCCGCTCGGGCGTGAGATGCGCGGCGTACCGCTGGACGGCCGGGTGGCCGGGCTGCGCGCCGGGGACCAGCCGTGCGTCCAGCAACTCGGGCGGGAAGGCGTCCCGTAGCTCGGCGGGAACGGCGCCGAGAAGCCCGGGCGCGAAGACCGGTGGACGCTCGGGCGCGAAGTGCGGTGGACGCTCGGGGACCGGCCCGGCGTCGAGCAGCAGCACGGTTCGCGCGGAGTCCTCGCTCAGCCGTGCCGCCAGAGCCGCGCCGGAGGCTCCCGCCCCGACCACGATCACATCGGCGGCCCTTCGCCCGGCGCTCTCACCCACGGGTGCGCTCGGCAGGAGGAGTGATGCCGTCGGCGGAGAACCACCAGAGCTTCGGCCGCAGCGGCTCTGTCGTGCGCTCCCGAAGGCAGCCCCGCCAGACGCCCAGGCTGTAGGCGACGTCATCGGCGAGGCGAATCGCCGTCCAGGGCAGCACCGGAAGACCGGGGCGGCTGCGCCGGTACTCCATCAGCGGGGCGAGCACCGCGGCCGCGGCCAACGGAAGCCTCGTCCGGGGTACGGCCGCCGCCAGCGGCAGGGCCAGCGGCCACCAGGCCCTGGTCAGTGTCCGGCCCAGCTGCTCGCCCGCCAGCAACGTACCGCCGCCGCCCAGCCGGGCCGCCGTGGCCCACGGCCGGTCGGACCAGGCCGCGAGCTTACGGGCGAGCAGCGCGGTCGTGCCGACGGTGACCAGGGCGCCGGCGAGGGGCCGTCGCGCGAGCGTCACCCCCCACGCGACCGCGCTCCACCCTGCCATCGCCGCGGCCGGGAGCTTTCCCGGGTGCCGGGCGGCGAGCGGCGCGGCGGAGCCGCCGTACTGGATGCGCTGGGCGACCCACTGGCGCGGGCGGGTGCGGTGGACATGGGCCACGGTCACCGACGGGTCGTAGCGCACGTGGAGTCCGGCGGCAGCCAGCCGCCACACCAGGTCGACGTCCTCCCCGACACGCAGGGTCGCGTCGAACCCCCGCCCTACCGCGGCGCGGCGCACGAGCAGCGCGGCGCTGGGTACGTAGGGCACGGCCGCGCCGGGCCGGACGATCGACTCCTTGGTCCCCATGTCGAGGGCCGAGCGCTCGGCTTCGTACGAGGCGAGAGGCCCATGCGCGGGCCCGTCCGCCACGATCCGCGGCGCCACCGCGGCGACGGCGGGGTCCGCGAAGTGGGGGAGCAGGGCGTCGATCCAGCCGGGACGCGGAAGGCAGTCCGAGTCGACGAACGCGACCAACTCCGTGGTGGCGTGGGCGAGTCCGGTGTTCCGCGCGGCCGCGGGTCCGCCGTTGACGGCGCGGCGCACCAGCCTGGCACCGGCCGCCCGTACGACGTCCGCCACCGCCTCGGGACGCAGTGAGGCATCGTCCACGACGATCACCTCCGGACCGTCCCGGAGGCCGGACAGACACCGCGCGAGCTGCTCGGCCCGGTCCCGGACCGGCACCACGACCGTCACCGACGGGCGCGGTGAGGCCGGCGGGGGCAGCGGATGCATCATCCCCGCCTGGACCAGACGACGTGCCAGCAGCCCGGCCGGCCGCCTGCCCCCGACCGGCTTCCCGTCGAGCCATCCGGTGATGACCGGAACAGCCTGTTGCGTCAGCCGCATCAAACGGTACGGAGCGCCGCCGAGCAGGACTCTTCCGTCCCGCAGGACGTTCAGGCCGGGGTCGGGGCGGAGTCGAAAGGCGGCAGGCAGCGGTGGAACGTCGATCACCAGGCGTCCTCGTGCAGCACGGAGAACCGACCGTGGGGTCGGTGCGGGAAAGGGGGACGAGTCCTCAGCATGGCCCTCCGGCTGCCTCCCGACAAGCCTTCGCCGCCGGTTTCCTCCGCCCGTCATATTTCCCATATCAAATTTTGTGCATGGTCTTCATTTCGGCACTCGGTGCCGTTACGTTGTGCCTCCGACGCGGCGGACGGCCGCGTCCGGACGACGAGGGGTTCTCTCATGAGCAATGAGCCGCAGACTTCCGCTCCGACGGCCACCACCGACCTCCGCGCCGTGACGGACGAGCACCTCATCGAGGACGAGTTGCTCGTCGAGGACGTGTCCATCGACGGCATGTGCGGCGTCTACTAGAACGCCCGCTATGCCCGCGCACACCTCCGTGGACGCCGGCCCGCGTACCGCCGGCGCGCGATTCGACCTCGACGCGGCCTGGGACGTACATCCCCAGGTCGCCATCCGCCCCGAACCCTTCGGGGCGCTGCTCTACCACTTCGGCACCCGGCGGCTGTCGTTCCTCAAGGACCGCAAGCTGCTCGCCGCCGTGACGTCGCTGGCCGACCACCCGAGTGCGGCGGACGCGTGCCGGCACGTGGGTGTCGAACCCGCCGAGTGGAAGCGCTACCGGGACGCGCTGGCCACGCTGGCGGCGTCTCACATGATCACCGAGCGCGCGGGGCGTGCCGCGCCACGCTGACGCCCATCGTCAAGAGAGGAGGCGACGTGTCACTCGCTTCCGCGAGTCCGGCGAGGCCGGTCCGGGCGGCCCGCCTCGTGGACCACTTCCAGCACGGCCTCGACGCTCCCATCTGCCTGACCTGGGAGCTGACTTACGCCTGCAATCTGGCCTGCGTGCACTGCCTGTCCAGCTCCGGGCGGCGCGACCCGCGCGAGCTGACGACCGACGAATGCAAGGCGGTCATCGACGAGTTGGAGCGCATGCAGGTCTTCTACGTCAACATCGGAGGCGGCGAGCCGACGGTCCGCCCCGACTTCTGGGAGCTGGTCGACTACGCCACCGCCCACCACGTGGGCGTGAAGTTCTCCACCAACGGGGTCCGGATCACCCCCGAGGTCGCGCGGCGGCTGGCGGCCGGCGACTACGTGGACGTTCAGCTGTCCCTGGACGGAGCCACCGCCGAGGTCAACGACGCGGTGCGCGGCGAGGGTTCGTACGACACCGTGCTGCGCGCCATGGAGAACCTCGCCGCGGCGGGCTTCGCCGGGTTCAAGATCTCGGTGGTGGCGACCCGACACAACATCGGGCAGCTCGATAAGTTCAAGGCCCTCACCGACCGGTACGGGGCGCAGCTGCGGCTCACCCGGCTGCGTCCGTCGGGGCGCGGCGCCGATGTGTGGGACGAGCTGCACCCCACCGCCGAGCAGCAACGACAGCTGTACGACTGGCTGGTGGCGAACGGCGAGCAGGTGCTCACCGGCGATTCCTTCTTCCACCTCTCCGCCTACGGTGAGGCGTTGCCCGGTCTGAACCTGTGCGGTGCGGGCCGGGTGGTCTGTCTGATCGACCCGGTGGGCGAGGTGTACGCCTGCCCGTTCGCCATCCACGACGCCTTCCGGGCCGGCAGTGTGCGCGACGAGGGCGGCTTCGCCCGGGTGTGGCGGGAGTCGCCGCTGTTCCTGGAACTGCGGGAGCCGCAGACCGGCGGCGCCTGCACCAAGTGTTCGGCCTACGACGCCTGTCGGGGCGGATGCATGGCCGCCAAGTTCTTCACCGGTCTGCCGCTGGACGGGCCGGACCCGGAGTGCGTACAGGGCCACGCGGAGGCGGCGCTCGCCGGTGACCGCTCCGGCGCGCCTCGCCCCAGCGAGGATCACTCCCACCGGGGACCGGTGCGGGGACAGCCCGTACTCCTCGGCATCCCCACGCGCAGGGACAGCCGCCCCGACCGCATGTGCGACGAGAGTCCGCTGGCCGGACTCGACCTCCGCTGAACCAGAACGAGTTGACGTCACGTCAGCCGCGTACGAGAGGGAAAGGAGCGTCATGCCCAACGCATGGTTCGAGACCGTCGCCGTGGCGGAGCGCCGGGCGAAGCGACGGTTGCCGGGATCGGTCTACGGCGCGCTGCTCGCCGGATCCGAGCGCGGCACGACCTACCAGGACAACATGGCCGCCTTCGCGGAGGTCGGTTTCGCGCCGCATGTCGCGGACCTGTCCGCCGAGCGCGACCAGACCACGACGGTCCTGGGCCAGCCCGTCTCGCTCCCGGTGATCATCTCTCCGACCGGAGTGCAGGCCGTGCACCCCGACGGCGAGGTCGCGGTGGCCCGCGCGGCGGCGGCACGGGGCACCGCGATGGGGCTGAGTTCCTTCGCCAGCAAGCCAGTTGAGGAGGTCGTCGCGGCCAACCCGGAGACGTTCTTCCAGATGTACTGGATGGGCGGCAAGGACTCGATGCTCGCCCAGATGCAGCGTGCCCGCGAGGCGGGGGCCAAGGGCCTGATCGTCACCCTGGACTGGTCGTTCTCGCACGGCCGGGACTGGGGCAGCCCCTGGATCCCCGAACGCCTCGACCTGAAGGCCATGGCGCGCTTCGCCCCCGAGGGGATCACGCACCCGCGCTGGCTGCTCGCCTTCGCCAAGACCCGGCGGCTGCCGGATCTCACCACCCCGAACGTCACCGCCGTCGGCGACGAGGCCCCGACGTTCTTCGGCGCCTATGGCGCATGGATGCAGACCCCGCCGCCCACCTGGGACGACGTGCGGTGGATGCGCGAGGAGTGGGGCGGACCGTTCCTCATCAAGGGCATCATCCGCCTCGACGACGCCAAGCGTGCCGTGGACGTGGGCGCCGACGCGATCTCGGTCTCCAACCACGGCGGCAACAATCTCGACGGCACCCCGGCCGCCATCCGCGCCCTGCCCGCCATCGCCGAAGCCGTGGGCGACCAGGTCGAGGTGCTTCTGGACGGCGGCGTCCGGCGGGGCAGCGACGTGGTCAAGGCCCTGGCGCTCGGTGCCCGCGCCGTGATGATCGGCCGGGCGTACCTGTGGGGCCTGGCCGCGGGCGGACAGGCCGGTGTGGAGAACGTGCTCGACATCCTGCGCAACGGAATCGACTCGGCCCTGCTGGGCCTCGGACGCTCCTCGGTCCACGAACTGACCCCCGACGACGTCGTCCTCCCGCAGGGCTTCACCCGCGTTCTCGGAGGGCCGTCATCGACTGGGGCGCACCGAGGATGAGGACCGAACTGGCTTCGGTGACGTGGATCGAGGCCGCCGGTCTCGCCCGACGGCAGGCCACCCTCGCCGTGCCCGTCGGCTCCACCGAGCAGCACGGGCCGCACCTCCCGATGTCGACCGACACGGACATCGCCGTCGCCCTGGCCGAGCGCCTGGCCCGGCAGGTCCGCGATGTCGTCGTGGCCCCGGCGGTGGCCTTCGGATCCAGTGGGGAGCACCAGGGGTTCCCCGGCACGCTGTCGATCGGTCAGGAAGCCGTCGAACTGCTCCTGGTCGAGCTGGTGCGGTCCGCGACCCTGACGTTCCCCCGGGTCGTCCTGGTCTCCGCACACGGCGGCAACGCACAGCCCGTCACCCGGGCCGTGGGCCGGCTGCGTGGCGAGGGACACGACGTCCTGGCATGGGGCCCGCGCTGGGGAGGCGATGCGCACGCGGGCAGAACGGAGACCTCCGTCATGCTGGCGCTGGCGCCCCACCTCGTAAGGCTTCAGGCGGCCGAGGCCGGAAACACCGCTGCCGTCGAGAGCCTCCTTCCGAGGCTCCGCGAGGCCGGGCTGGCCGCCGTCACCGCCAACGGCGTCCTCGGGGATCCCACCGGGGCGAACGCCGAAGAAGGCCGGCTGCTGATCCAGCGGGCGGCAGCCGATCTCGCGGATCTGGTGACGGGAGATCGCGGACGACCAGCGGCCGAATGAGATCGTCTCGCGGCTCTGCGAATGATTTTCACCCTACGGAACCGACATCCCCTCTGGTGCGGAGACAGCTATGCCGAATTCGAAGACGATCAGGCGCGTATGGGCGCTCGACGCCCCCACGATCACCGCTGACAAGAGCATTCTGCTGGTGGGCAGCGGGGGAGAGAACGTGACGGTTCCCGCGCCGTCTTTTCTGATCGAGCATGACGAAGGGTTGCTGCTGTTCGACTCCGGGCTCGCGTCCGAAGCCGCCGGAGATCCGGCAGGCGCGTACGGACCTTTGGCAGCCATGTTCGAGATGCACTTCCCGGAGGCGTGCCGTCTCGACCGGCAGCTCGAGGCGCTCGGTTTCAGCGCGGCGGACGTCAAGCGTGTGGTGCTCTCGCACGCGCACTTCGACCACACCGGCGGACTTCAGCATTTTCCGCACGCCGAGGGCTTCATCGGGGCCGGTGAACTGCGCTACGCCCGCAACGCCGACAGCCACACAGCGGCCTTCTTCCGGAACCAGGACCTCGAAGCGGCCGCGAGGATCCAGTGGAACGAGCTGCCGGCCGGCTACGACCACGACATGTTCGGCGACGGCAGCGTCACCCTGCTCTCCCTGCCCGGCCACACACCCGGAGCTCTCGGCCTCCAACTCCGCTTGGAGGACCGCACGTTGATCCTGACCGGTGACGCGGCGCACGTGCGGGAGAACATCGACGACACGGTGGGTATGCCGTTCGACGCCGACATCGTGAACAAGCTGGACTCGCTGCGCAAGCTCAAACTCCTCAAGACACGGCCGGACACCACGGTGTGGGTCAATCACGATCCGCGGGACTGGGAAAAGCTGCGTTCCGCGGGCAAGGAGATCACGGCCGCGTCCTTGCAACCCGCATAACACGGAACCCGATTGAGCACTCGGTTTCGGCTCATGCAATCGAATCCAGCGCGATATCCAGCACACACCGAAGGAGAGTCGGCAATGACAGTCCACAGTGCGGCGCCGGGGCTCACCTCCTTGGTGGAGCCGGAACGGATGCTGGTCGGCAGCTCGTGGATTCCGTCACGGTCGGGAAAGACGTTTCCCGCGGTCGACCCCGGCACGGGTGAGGTGGTCGCACAGATACCAGAGGCCGACGCGGACGACGTCGATGTCGCGGTGCGGGCCGCCCGGCAGGCCTTCGAGGAAGAGCGCTGGACGGGGCTTTCCGCTCAGCAGCGGGCGGTGGTGCTGTGGCGCGTCTCCGATCTGCTGGAGGCCAACGCCGAGGAACTGTCCCGGCTGGAGAGCCTGGACGTGGGCATGCCCGTGTCACAGGCGCGGGCCATGCTCGGCGAGGCGGTCAACCTCTTCCGCTATTACGCCGGTTGGGCGGACAAGATCCACGGCCAGAACGTGGAGATCGGCCCCGGTGAGCGCCGCTTCCAGGGCATCACGCACAAGGAACCGCTCGGTGTGGCCGGACTGATCGTGTCGTGGAACGCGCCACTGATCGGCGTCTCCATGAAGCTGGCGCCGGCGCTGGCCGCCGGTTGCGCCTGCGTGGTCAAGCCGTCGGAGGAAGCGTCCCTCACGGTGCTGGCGATGGGGCGCGTCCTGCTGGAGGCGGGTGTCCCCGAGGGCGTGGTCAACGTGGTGACCGGGCACGCGCCGGCCGGCGCCGCACTGGCCGCACATGACGACGTGGACAAGGTGAGCTTCACCGGCTCCACCGCGGTCGGCAAGAAGATCGTGCAGGCGGCCGCCGGGAACCTGAAGAAGCTCTCCCTCGAACTGGGCGGCAAGTCACCCGTCATCGTGCTCCCGGACGCGGACCTGGACCAGGTCATTCCGGGCGTCGCGATGGGCATCTTCTGGAACACCGGCCAGATCTGCACCTCCGGGACGCGCCTGTTCGTCCACCGGGACGTCTTCGAGGAAGTCGTCCAAGGGGTCGCGGAATACGGACGGTCGCTCAAGGTCGGCTATGGCACCGAGCCGGGTGTGGATCTCGGTCCGCTTGTCTCGCAGCGGCAGTTGGACCGCGTCACCGGATATGTGGAGAGCGGCCTCAGGGACGGTGCCCGGCTGGTCAGCGGGGGAGCGCGCATCGGGGAGAAGGGCTACTTCTTCGAGCCCACGGTGCTGGCCGACGTCGACCAGTCGATGCGTGTGGTGCGCGAGGAGATCTTCGGCCCGGTGCTCGGCGCGATGCCGTTCACGGACGTGGCCGAGGCGGTGGCCGCGGCCAACGACACCGAGTACGGCCTGGCCGGCAGCGTCTGGACGCGCGACATCGCGAGCGCTCACACCATCGCGCGGAAGCTGCGTACCGGCCGCATCGGCATCAACGTCCACCGCGCGGGCGGCGTGCAGATGCCCGTGGGTGGTTACAAGCAGTCCGGCTGGGGCCGCGAGAACGGCCTGGAAGGTCTTGAGGAGTACCTCGAGACCAAGTCCGTGATCACCCTGCTCGACCGCTGAGTCCGCACAGCAGAAATCGTCAACAACCAAGGAGCTCATGCAATGCGCACGCGTGGAGCGGTGATTCGCCAAGCCCCCGGCAAGCTGGAGGTCGTGGACCTCGAACTGGACGATCCGCGTCCCGACGAGGTCCAGGTGAAGCTGGTCGCCTCCGGTCTCTGCCACTCCGACGACCACCACGTCAACGGTGATCTGCCGTGCGGCACCTATCCGTTCGCGCTCGGTCACGAGGGCGCGGGCATCGTCACGAGGGCCTTCCCCAACGCCAAGGGCATCAAGGAGGGCGACCACGTCGTCTTCTCCGCGATTCCGTCCTGCGGGTACTGCCGCTGGTGCGCGTCCGGACGGCAGAACCTGTGCGACCTGACCGCCGGGATCCTGGCCGGCCCGCGCTGGACCGACGGCTCCTACCGCCTGCACACCATGGACGGAACCCCGGTCGGTCAGCACTGCGGCATCTCCACCTTCGTGGAGACGACCACGGTGTCGGTGAACTCGGTCGTGAAGATCGACGACGACATCCCGCTGGACAAGGCCTGCCTCGTCGGCTGCGGCGTCAGCACCGGCTGGGGCTCGGCCGTCAACTCCGCGCAGGTGCAGCCGGGCGACGTCGTGATCGTGATGGGCATCGGCGGCATTGGGGCCAGCGCTCTCCAGGGTGCCTCGCACGCCGGAGCCTCGGTCGTCATCGCGGTGGACCCGGTGGCCTTCAAGCGAGACCAGGCCTCCGTGTTCGGCGCCACGCACGCCGTCGCCTCGATCGAGGAAGCGGCGGAGCTGGCACGGCAGTTCACCAACGGCCAGGGTGCCGACGCCGCGATCATCACGGTCGGGGTGATCAAGCCTGAGCACGTCACCCAGGCGCTGGCCGCCATCCGCAAGGGGGGAACGGTCGTGGTGACCTCGGTGGGCATCCACGACGCCGTGGACACGTCGCTCTCGCTCTTCGACCTGACGCTCTCCCAGAAGCGCATCCAGGGCTCGCTGTTCGGCGGCACGGCCGGCAACTGGGACGTCAAGCGCCTGCTCCAGCTCTACCGCGACGGCAGGCTCAAGCTGGACGAGATGGTCACCAGGACGTACAAGCTCGACGACATCCAGCAGGGCTACCGCGACCTGCACGACGGCAAGAACATACGCGGCGTCGTCCTCTACGACTGACCGGTGGGTACGGCCGGTCTCGATCGTGCCGGTGCGTCGCGCACCCGCTTCGACCGATGTGCCCCCTGCCCCCGTCCGGGCAGGGGGCACATCTCGTACCGGGCCGTTGTCCAGCGGCATCACGGACACCAGCGGTCAGGCGGAGCGGCCCGTTACATCGCCTCCGGCAACCCCCAGTTCGTGCCCGCCGTGGCTGGCGGAGTCCTCGCCGCCGGCAGCAACACCGTGTCCCCGGAGCACTTTGACCCGCTGCTGCGGTGCGCGGAGGAGATCCGCGAACGCGACGCGTGCTACTTCGACGAGGCCGCGGCCACAGTCGTCCAGGAGTACATGGCCGCGGAGCGGCGGGTGCCCGGGTTCGGCCACTCGGCGCACAAGTCCTCGGACTTCCGGGCCGACATTCTCTTCGACGCCGCCGACAAGGCCGGTCTCACCGACAAGGCCAGTCTCACCGGCGAGTCGGTGCTCCGACTTCGGGCGATCCCCTAGGCGTTGACCAGTTCGGGCGAGCCGCTCCCGATCGACACAGACCTGCTGGAGGTGCCGTGCGCACGGCTGGCGTCGCCGCACCGCACCGAGGAGGATCTCGTGGCGCTGTACGAGACCATCGAGCGGGAGAAGATCGCCACCGTCACGGACGCCGGCGTGCCGCACCTCAGTGCCGAGTTTCACGGGGTGGTCGCGCAGGCGACCCAGAACCGGGTGCTGGTGGTGTTCGTGTCCGCTCTGCACCGGGTGGCGCACCCGCCGGCCTTCGTCGACACCGACGCCGAAGTCGGCAAGCAGGCCGTCCGGCACCGCATCGCGCTCCATGCCGCGATCAAGGACCGCGACGCCGGCACCGCCACCACAGTCATGAAGCAACACCTCGACTACTCGACGATCACGCCCGCCGAGGCGGCAAGCACTGACCTCCGCCTTTCGTGACGGCCACCGGTGTGTCCGGTGGGCCGAGCGCGGCCTTGGGGTGGCCGCGCTGCCCTCGACGACGAACGGCCACCGTCGGATCCACCTGCCCACCGACGATCTCCAGGCCCACGGCTCGGCGAGCGAGGCCGCCGGACAGGCGGCCGAGCCCCTGATCACGGACGCCGAGTGCATGCTGATCCCGATCATCTAGAGTGAGCGGGCGTCGGCCGACCTTGATGACATATCGTCCGCCGACGGCCTCCGCGCGAGCGCACTCGGCATGATGGACCTGGCCGGACTGCTCGGCCACCCCCGACGACTTCGGGCACCCCGACGTGATGGCGTTCGTCGCCGAGACCGTGCGGCGCGCCCGTCGGCACGACGTCGTGGTCATCGCCGAGTTCCCCGGTAGGCCGGCGGTGCCCGGAAGGGGTGAAGACGGCGCATTCCCTGATCACCGCGAGGCAGGGGCTGCCAGTCCCCCCGATAGAGCGCACCCCGCTCAGAGGCTGCGGATCGCCTTGTCACACGCAAACATGGAGGTGTCGCGACAACGACCTGGAGTTCACCGTTCGACGAGGAATCGCACTCATGACCAATAACATCGAGCACGTGTCCGTCAAGGCACTCGCCTGGGATCTGGCTGCTGACATTTACTTCCCGCCGGGGTTCGACGAGAGCAAGACCTACCCGGCGATCGTCAGCGTCCACCCCATCGGATCGTGCAAGGAGCAGACCTCCGGCAACGTCTACGGAACGGCGCTGGCGGACGAAGGGTTCGTCGTCATCGCCTTCGACGCCAGCTTCCAGGGCGCGAGCGGTGGAGAGCCGCGGTCGATCGAGGACCCGGTGTTCCGCGTCCAGGACATCAGCTACGTCATCGACCACCTGGTGACGCTGCCGTACGTCGACGCCGACCGCATCGGGGTCATCGGCGTGTGCGGTGGTGGCGGCTACTCCATCAACGCCGCCATGACCGATCGCCGTATCAAGGCCGTCGGAAGTGTGACCGGCGTGAACTTCGGACGCCTCATGCACGAGTCCTTCAGCGGCTACGACCCCATCGGCGCCCTCGACGCCATCGCCGCGCAGCGCACCGCCGAGGCGCGTGGAGCCGAGCGCCAGGTGACCCAGTACCTGCCGGCCTCTCCCGAGGTGGCCAAGGAGAACGGCCTCACCGAGCTCGATCTGTTCGAGGCCACCGAGTACTACCGCACCGACCGCGGCCAGGCCCCCGGCGGCCGCACCGAAGGCCTCTTCTCCCGGAATGCCACGTCGGTCGGCTGGGACGCCTTCAACCGCGCCGAGGTCCTCCTCACGCGTCCGCTGTGCGTCGTCGTCGGCGACAAGCCTGGTGCGTTCGGCGCCTACCGGGACGGCATGGAGATCTACCGCCGCGCGGCATCGAAGGACAAGGAGCTCGTCGTCGCGGAAGGTTTCTCCCACTACGACCTGTACGACCAGCCCGAGCCGGTCAAGATCGCCCTGGGCCACCTGATCCCGTTCTACAAGAAGCACCTCTGATCAACCCCGAAGAACCGCCCCTGACCAGTCTCTGCAGGTCAGGGGCGGTTCTTTCATGGGTGGCGGGGTCCCCTCCGCAGCTAGGTGACGAAGAGGGCGACGCCTCGAATGATCTCGCCGACACGCTGGTCGCGGTAGGCCTGAGCCGCCTGGTCGAGGGTGTGCTCGCGCGTGATTCCGAATGCCGTCCAGCCCGGGGAGCTGCGGCGACGTCCGGTGAAACACCACTCCGTCCCACCGGCGGATGGCAGGGGTTCGCAGGGCGGTCCAGGGCAACCCACCAGCTCCAGCGCCGGCAGGGCGCCCGGTACCGGCCTGCCGGCGCTGCGTTCCGTGGAAGGCGACCGTCGACGATCAGGTGAAGGCCGCCTTCGGTCGTCGCCTTCCTGGCCGATACGCCCGCGTGCCGCCCGCTACTTCTTCGCGTGAATGTGCGGAACGGGGTGCGGAATCTTCTGATCCGTGGGCAGATTGTCGATGACCATGTCGCCGGCGAAGACCTCGATCAGATACCCGTCCGGGTCGGCGGCCATGAAGATGCTGAGAGGTCCCAGACCGACCGGCTCGAACGCCACCTCGTAGCCGGCCGCCGCGAGCTCGTCCCGGGCGACCTGGACGTCGTCGACCTCCAGCACGAGCGGCGACCACCCGGGGCACGAGGGAACGGGCAGGACATCGCCGTTCATGAGGATGACGCGACGCCCCCCGGTCTCGTCCTCGAGGAGAACCTCGGTGATGTCCGGTTCGGTGAAGTTGAATCGCGCGACTTCCCGCAGGCCGAACACGCCCGAGTAGAACGCGAGAGAGCGATCGAGGTCGCCCACCACGACCTTGGTGCTGTAAAAACGTCCGTTCATCAGGTGCATCTCCGTATGAGGATCGGGGAGTCCAGCGGGCGTGTTCTCGACCGCTCGTGGACGCCGGGCCCGTCCGTGGCCCGCCGAGCCATCTCATCCACTGCATCCCCCTGCGAGGAAGACCTCGGCGCGGAAGTGTCCAGGAAGTTGGACACCGGATTTCCCGGTGGGGAAATGGGGCCGGAAGCGGGTGCGCGGAGCCTTCCCGAGGAGTATATATATGATATACGATCTTGCGGTTGGCCCTCGAAAGACGTCGTCTACATCGTGGCGGCGCATCGCGAGGCACTCGCATACCTGGTGACACGGCCCTGCCGGCTTCCTGCCGATCGGGGCGATCGGATGGGCCCACGCGCCCGAAAGGATGTCAGCACATGACAGTCACGTACGACTACACGGGAAAGGTCGCGCTGGTCACCGGAGCCGGCTCTGGTATCGGACGGGCCACGGCGGTGGCCTTCGCCCGGTCGGGAGCCGCGGTCGCTCTGCTTGACCTCAACGCGGAAGGCCTCGACGAGACGGCGGCGCTGATCGCCGAAGCCGGAGGCAAGTCCCATGCCATGGTCACGGACGTGTCGGACGCCGGCCAGGTGGAACGCGCCGTCGCCTCCACCGTCGAGGTGCTCGGCCGGCTGGACATGGCGTTCAACAACGCCGCGACCTTCGACGCGCCCCAGGCCGTGGACGAGCAGGACGTGGACGCCTGGAACCGCGTGGTCGGGGTGAATCTCTCCGGGATGTTCTACTGCATGAAGTACGAAGCTGCGGCGATGCTGGCGACCGGCGGCGGCGCGATCGTCAACACGGGCTCCGTCGCGAGCGAGATCGCCTCGCTCGGCCTCACCGCCTACACCGCGACCAAGCATGCGGTCGTGGGTCTGACGAAGAAGGCGGCTCTCGACTACGCGACGCGAGGGATCCGAGTCAACGCCGTGCTTCCCGGGGCCATCGACACCCCGATGGCCGCCACCTTCAGCGGAGGAACCGAGGAGGGACGCGCCGCCATGGTCGCCCTCGAACCGATCGGGCGGCTGGGCCGGCCGGAGGAGATCGCGAACGCGGTCCTGTGGCTCAGCTCCGACGCGGCATCGTTCGTCACGGGCCACTGCCTCGCGGTCGAGGGCGGCTGGCTGGCCCGCTGATCGTCCGAGCGCTTCGGTGTCCGAGTCAACCATCAGGCCCTGGGCGCCGGTTGGGACGATGAAGCGCTGGAGTGGGAACGCCGTGACGGGGGCCGACGACGCCCTGCAGGGAATCGACCTCATCGGCAAGCTCGCGATCGTCACCGGTGGCTACTCCGGCGGGTTCGCCGACATGGCCAGCGGCGGAGCGGCGTACGCCGTCGACTGACTCCGAGACCGCGGCACGTCTGTGACGGCTGTCGGCCGAACTGACCGGCGTGAACGCCTTCATACCAACCTGCTGACCCGGGGCACCGCGGTCCCACCGGATTCCATGGAACCGGGCGTCGGGGTCACGCGGGGTCGATGCCGTCGATGTCGACGAGGAGGTGACTGGGGCCGCGCAGGCTTGCCCCCTCCCGATACGGCGGCGGGTCGGCGACGAGCCGAGGGTTTCGCAGCCGGCGTGCCAGTTGGGTGAGGGCGATCCGGGTCTCGGGCCGGGCGAGCGGGGCGCCGAAGCAGTAGTGGACGCCGCCGCCGAAGCCGAGGTGTTCGTTGTGCTCGCGATCGGGGTCGAACCGGTCGGGGTCGGTGACGAAGGCCGGGTCACGGCTGCCGGCGGCGAGCACGAGGATGACCGGCGCGCCCTGGGGGATGGCGGTGCCGGCGATCTCGACGTCGTCCAGGGCGACGCGGGTGGTGCCGGACAGCATCTGCACCGGTGGTTCGTAGCGCAGGAGTTCCTCGACCACCCGGGCGGCCAGATCGGGGTCGCAGCCGTCGCGCAGCCGGTCGAGGACGTCGGGGTGCCGCAGGAGCGTCAGCATGCCGTTGGCGATGAGGTTGACGGTCGTCTCGTGGCCGGCGACGAGCAACAGCCCCGCGTTGCTGAGGATCTCACCCCGTGTCATCGGTTCGTCGGTCCCGTCGCCGCGCAGCAGCCCGGAGAGCAGATCGTCGCCGGTGGGTTCACCGCGGCGCGCATCGAGCAACTCGGCGAAGTACGCGCCGAGATCGGCGTTGGCCTTGTTCCGCCGGCGGTTGCGCTCCGCGACGCCGCCCACGGACGGGTCGGTGGCCCTGATCACGGCGGTGGACAGTTCCTGGAACCGCGGCTCGTCCTGCCGCGGGACGTCCAGCAGGCGGCAGATGACCGTGACAGGGAACGGATAGGCGAACTGGTCGACCAGGTCCATGCGCCGCGTGCCCGCCTGATCCCCGTCCGTGAAGGCGTCGATCAGGCCGGTGACGATGTCGAGCATCTGCGGCGCCATGCCCTCGACGCGACGAGGGCAGTGGGGCGGCCCGTAATTCCACGTCAGCAGCCGGCGCATCCGGTCGTGCTCGGGCGGGTCGATCCGGATGAAGTTCGGCGGCAGACCGGGAGCACCCTCACCCGACGCATGGCCGGCATCGGCGCCCACTTCCGGAAGGTTGCGCACATCCGAACTCATCCGCGGATCGTGCAGCAGGGCGACGATCTCCCGGTAGGTGCTCACCACATAGGTGCCGTCCTCGATCCGCAGCACGGGCGTTTCACGCAGCTCACGGTAGAGCGGGTACGGATCGGCACGGTTGGAGTGGTCGAGGATCTCCTGCCAGACTCGGCTACCGGCCATGATGGGTGTCTCCGGAACGTGCGGTGCGGCCCGGGTGGGTCACAGGTACGGCCTGCGAACCAACGTGGCACGCCGTTCGCTGGGGGTGTGGCCGGTGACCACGACGGTGGCGTCGGCGGTCGGCCGGTCCGGGACCTCGGCGGCGACGGGATGCGCGTCGGCGGGCCGGTCGACGGCCCGGAACGAGGGCGGGAAGGAAGCCGCCTGGTTGATCAGACCTCCGTAGAACTCCAGCCACTTGGACTGGTTGAAGGCGACCGCCGCGGTGATGCGTCCGTGGTAACCGTAGACGGCGACGAAGCGGCGTTGGTCGACCGACCCCTGAGCGATGACGACCTGGTCGGCGAAGGTGGGCACGCCCACGGACTTGATCTCGGTGTCGAACTGGGTGGACCAGAACTCCGGGAGCGCCAGGTGCGGCCAGCGCCGGCTCTCGGTGCTGATCATGTTGTGGGCGGCGATCTCCGCCTGGGCGACGGCGTTGCCCCAGTGTTCGAGGGCGAGGAACTGATAGCCGTACACCGGGTGAGGGAAGCGCGCGATGTCACCTGCCACGAACACGTCGTCGGTGACGACGCCGTTGGCGTCCAGGACCCGGCAGCCGGCATCGCACGCCACTCCCCAGACCCCTGCCGCCAGCCCCGAGCCCTCCAGCCATTCCACGTTGCGGATGCTGCCCAGCGCGGCCACCGCCACGTCCACGTCCAGCACGCTGCCGTCCGACAACCGGGCTCGCCTCAGTCGCCCGGCTTCGTCACCCTCCAGTGCCTCGACCTGAACGCCGCAGCGCAGGTCGACTCCGTGATCCCGCTGCATACGCGCCGCGACACGGCCTATCACCGCGCCCAGAGCACCCGACAAGGGCGCTGTTCCCCGGTCGACGAGGGTCACCGGCAGGTCCAGCTCACGGCAGGCGGAGGCGACCTCGGAGCCGGTGAACCCGCCGCCGACGACCAGCACCCGGCCAGGTCCCGCGGCCAGCCGCCGCCGCAGACCCTCCGCGTCCTCAGGGGTACGGACCGTGCACACCCCGTCGAGCCGGGCCTCCGCCTCTCGCGGCCACGGGCGGGCCCGCAACCCGGTCGCGATGAGCAGCCGGTCGAACCCCACTCGCTGTCCGTCGGCGAGCACGACCTGCTTGCCTTGCAGGTCAAGACCCGTGGCAGCGACTCCCAGCCGCCACTGTGCATCGGTCTCGTCGAGGCGAGGCAGAGTGGTTCCCTCCGCCGAAGCCTCACCGAGGAGGGTCTGTTTGGTCAGCGGTGGCCGGTCGTACGGCGGACGAGGCTCGTCCCCGATCACGGTCAGCCTGCCGGTGAACCCCTGCCTGCGCAGCACGAGAGCGGCCCGCAGCCCGGCCAGCGACGCCCCGACGATGACGATGTTCCCCGTCTGCTTGAACATCTCGTCCGGGCTTCCGGCGACTTCCTGCGCGGCGGGGGCGGAGTCTGGGCGCGGCTGCCGGTGGCCGTTTCGGGCGAGGAAGATCGCCTGAACCGGGCACGCCGCCGCGGCCTGTTCGACCTTCACCCGCTGAGCCTCGTCCGGATCCGGGTCGTAGAGCAGCGCCTCGTCCCCCACCATGGTGAACACGTCCGGAGCGGCGAACGCGCACTGCGCGTAGCCCTGACACCGGGTCAGGTCGACGACGACCTCCATGAGGGCCTCCGTTCCACCGCAATCCTGGGGAAGCCTGCTCCATTTCAGTGAACCATGAGACGTGGGGGAAGGCATGTCATGGACCGGCTCCGGGACCGGGGCGCGGCACAGCGTAAGCAGGGTAATCAGGGCGCCGTCCCATCGGGATGCCCCGGTCATGTGGGCTGTGCGTCATAGCCCGAGAACTCCGGGCACTTGAGGAATCAGTCCGCTCGGGTCAGGCGACTTCACTGGAGAAGGAGCGGCTGAACTGCTGTCCCGACCGCACCAGGTCACGGGCACTGTGCAGGCGCGTCATCTGGTACGACCGGAGGCACTCCGCCACGGTCGATCCGGGCAGACCGGCCGCGAGGGCCTCGGCGAGGGCCTCGGCGTCCTTCACCGACTGGTCGAAGCCCTGGCCGGTCATCGGTGTCTGAACGTGCGCGGCGTTCCCGACGAGCGTGAGACGTCCGTTGGCGATCGTGTCAGGCACGTATTCCGCGATCGGGGTGCCGATGAGCTGACGCCGGCTGATGCGGTCGAGTACCGCGCTCCGCCACGGCTGGGGCCACAGGTCGCGGGCCTGGGCGTCGAGTTCGCGGTACGTCTGCTCCGGGATGTCGTCGTTGCGCAGCGAGCGCCGCACCACGTCGCCGACGATGCGACCCTTCTCACGAAAGAGGTCGTTGCGGGTCGCGTCGAACCAGGCGAAGCCCAACTGGCGGGCTCCGACGGCGCGACTGCCGTCCTTGCCCAGGAGGGGATAGCCGACGAAGTAGTCGTCTCCGCCCGACATCATGTCGGGTCCTTCCTGGTTGCGACGCAGGCGGTGCGCCGCCGGGAGGTCGGCTTCCTCGGCGATGCCGAGCCAGAGGACGTAGCCGGCGAAGGTCGCGTCGGGCTTGTGGGGTGCGACACCTCGTCGTACGACACTGCGGTGGCCGTCGGCGCCGATGACGATGTCGGCTCGGAACGTCCTGCCGTCCGAGGTTGTCACCCAGGCGGCATCGGCGTCCTGGTCGACGCTCGCCACGACGGTGTGGTGAAGAAGTTCGATACGGGGATCGGCCTCGACGGCCACCCGCAGCCTGGCGTGGACCGCGGACCAGGAGTGCATCGCGCTCGACCCGCCGGCGGCGATGGCGATCAGAGACGGTGCGGTGCGGTTCGAGCCGTCCAGCAGCTTCGTCTCGCCGTGCAAGTCGACGCCGACGAGGCCGAGCGCGGCGCCG